>JAYVMG010000221.1:0-25633 GCA_043759095.1 Acidobacteriota bacterium
CTGCCCAACCGCACACCGGAGTCTGTCGGTGTGTCGACCGTCAGCCAGCGGGACAACGCGCTCGAAGGCAAAGGTCTGCCCTGGATGATGCTGCCGGGCACACCTGGCGCGCACATCATGATTCCGATCAACCCGCCGGTGAAGAATTCAACGATCACCGACATCGCGGACAATCCGATCGCCCAGGCGGTGCTGCCGCTCCCCGAGGACATGCGCGCGGGAGCCACGGTCTACACGTACGACAAGGCCACCGGCGAGCGCCAGGTGCTCCGCGCGGGCACCAACGCCGTCGAGTGTCAGCCGAGGGGCGACGACGGGTTCACCTGGTGCTACAACAAGGTGGGCGCTGCGCGCCGCGACTTCTCGGCCAAGTTGCGCGCGCAGAAGAAGACCGACAAGGAAATCCAGGACGCCGTCGCCGAGGCCACCAAGTCCGGCATCCTCACGCCGACGCCGTTCGGGACGATGTCGTACCGGCTGTATGGGAAGAAGGATCGCATCCAGTTGCTCTGGGTGATGTCGGTTCCCAACGCGACGCCCGAGTCGATCGGCGTGTCCGAGGGGAGTCAGCGCGATGAGGCGCTGAAGGGACAGGGCGTCCCGTGGCTGATGCTCCCAGGCACGGCTGGCGCGCACATCATGATCCCGATCAATAAGTAGCGCTTCAGTATAGGCCGCGCGCTTTCTGTTGAACGGCTCGCCAGACAACGTGGCGGTGTGGGCGCAGAACGCGCGCAACAAATACTTTCCGCAACCGGCGCCAGGCGGGTTCTATTCGGGCAGCACCGAAATCGTTCCGCACATCGGCCTCCTGCGGAACTACTACGCCTGGGAATAAAGTGACATCGACCCGTACTGCTCTGAATCCGTACCGCGACTTGAATCAGCCTCCGTCCGGCTGACGCTCCGGTTCAGCGGCGGGCCGCGGAGCGGGCCGCCGCTGCAACCGGTTGCACCGCTCCTCGATTGCACGCGTCGACACACGGGCGCCTTCCCTGCCTCAGGGCTTGGTCGCCCGGAAATTAATGCCGACGGTGCCAAACGCACTCGCGCTTGACGCCTGCGGGGCGCCGTCGAAGACCTCGGCCTTCCAGGTGATTTCAAACTCGGTGAAACCGGCGGCGACGACCGTCGCTTCGAGCTCTGCTTCCAGCAGAGCACCGGCAATTCAACCGGTCCAGAGTTCTATCTTCTTTTTCGCCCCCTCCGGCACTTCCCGGTTGACCAGGATGTCGCCGATCTGAAGCCGCCCACCTGAGCGCAACACGCGGAACATTTCGCCCACGGTTTTCTGCTTGTCGGGCGTCAGGTTGAGCACGCCGTTGGAGATCACCACGTCGGCCCAGCCGTCGGGCACCGGGAGCTCCTCCATGTAGGCTTCGCGAAACTCGACGTTGTCGAGGCCAGACTCGGCGGCGGCCGCACGTGCCTTCTCCAGCATCGCCGGGGTCATATCGATACCGACAACTTCTCCGGTTGGGCCGACCATGCGCGCAGCGATGAGCGAATCGATGCCCCCGCCTGAGCCGACATCGACCACTCGTTCACCCGCGGCCAGTTCGCCCATGGCGAAGGGGTTGCCGGTACCGGCGAACGATTCGATGGCTCGTTCCGAAACGCCCTTGAACCACTCGTCCTTGTAGCCGACGATATGGGTCAGGCGACGGCCAGTGTGGAAGTGGAACCCCTTGCCGGGATGCGCGGCCACTTCCGTGTATTCGTCTTTGATGGCGTTGCGTAGGGTCTCTGTATCGACATCCACCGACTGGGCCACGCGCGAACGGTTTGTCGTCATCGACTCTCTCCTTCCATAGGTGTCTCCTGCATTCGCAACTGTGCGCACTCGCCGAGTATTTGTCCAGCTAACGTCTGCGCTGAGCCGCGCGCGTTCACGAGCCAGCGCGCGTCGGCTCCATTTGGATGTTATGCCGCCTGTCGAACTATGGGAGAGGATCCAGCCGGTGAAGGAACTCCAGACGTCTCGCCTTTTCCCACAGAGCTGCGAGTTCCTGCTGATGGAGCGTTGTCCATTCGGCCACCAAGCCCATTGCCCGTGGTGGCAACTTGCCAGAAACGATCGCCAAGCTGTCGATGGCTATTCGCGCCTCGTGCTCCGCGTACTCAGCATGGAAGTGAGGCGGCGCATGATCAGCGAAATACATCTTGATGACGATTCCGTAGAAGCGACAGATTTCAGGTATCCGCGTGAATCGATCCGAGACTCGGGAAGATCTCTTCCGGTGACTTGCCCGTCAGTCGCAAGTACATGGCGTCTGGACAAATGTCGATCTCAGCCCCCCATTCGATCGCTCCGTGCGAACCGAGTCGGACCGAATTGAAGAAGGCGATGTCTTCCCAGGCCTTGAATACACCCCGCCCCGCGAGATCGGACAGATCGATCTCGCCGTTGGCTCCGTCATCGTATCGGAGAAAGATCCGAAAGTTTGGTAGCGCCGTCACCTCGATCGGTTGAGCCATGAGCAACCCCTCGCTGATCTCAAGATTCACGATGCCGTTTCGCAGACCATGTTGTCAACAAGATCATCTCGTATCGAGTTCTGTCGGCATAACGGCAAGCGCTCACCCGCGGCGCGCATTATTCTTCGGCGTCGATCCGCGAGGCCAACTTGATCAAGCACTTCCAGGGTTGACGGATGGATCGTGTCTCCGCGGAAGTCGCGGTCGAAGTCTTTGTGCGCCTCGATCAGTGTCACCGGGACGCCGGCGCGAGCAAGGAGCAGCGACAGCATCACTCCCGCAGGACCGCCGCCGACGATGCAGCCGTTCGTCTTCGTCGCCTCACTGGTCCGCTCATCCCCGGTTGCGTTCGACAGGCTTGGAGAACGCACAGCCGGGTCAGGTATCGTCACTCCGACTCCTTGAGAGATCGAGTCTGCCCCGGAGAAGCTGCGGCGCTCCACAACCGACTCGGCCACGTCGTTGCGCCGTCAGCTTCATCCGGTTGTTGGGCGGCCACGAGCGGCTCGCTCCGCTCGATTCGCAATCCCGCGCATATGCTTACGCACCATGACGACGTGTGCCAAAGGGGCCAGCCGTTTAGTGAGCCACTCCGGGAGGCCGTATGGGCGGTACGGACTGCGCACTCGGCCACGCTCGATCAGACGCGTAGAACCCGGCTGTAGCTCCTCAATCACGAGCGCCCAGCTCGTGATAGGAGCGCGTTCTCCTGAGGGGATCCAGCCAAGAACAAGGGACCGCTCCGGCTCATACTGGAGGACAATGAAAGCATCCGTCGCGCCGGGCACGGCAGGGAATACGCTACCGATCCCAATGGTCTGAAACTGGGGCAGGATTCGGTCGGCGCTTCGGTGGCCACCGTTGTCTATGAAATCATAGCTGTACCACCCCGCCCGTCCCGCGCCCATCTGGACGAGCCAAGGCCACACGTCGCGAGAACTGGATCGAATCGTGATGGCGTGGGTGACAGAACCGATTGGGTTCGCGATGAGGTCGTCACCGGGCAGCTTTCGCGTCCGCTCACTGGGGTTCGCCCGGATGGATGCCTCGCCGACGAGAAGGAGCGAGGTCATGCCAAGAACCAGGCACAGGAACGCCCCCAGCGCGACTGTCCAAGTTCGTGAATTGGCCTTGAGGGTTGCCATCAAGCTCTCCTCAGTTCGCTGCGTCTCCTTGGCCGGGCGCATTTTTCTCGCATAGGTTCGCCCAACTTCTTACTGAGTGGACCGCGGAGCCACGCTCGCAGCCATCGCAGTCCCCGCCCGTGGAGTCTTGCGCCAAAGCCCTCGACAATCAAGGCGCAACCCTTGCTGTTCAGCCCATCCCTTGGCTATGGCCGCCGGCAAAGAGTGGGCCCCGAGCCGCTCGCGGCCAATGCCGGAGAGGACGCCGGGCGGAACACGTCGAAATGCCCTTGACGGGATTCTGACCATCGGCAAACGCGGAAGGCGTTCGCAACTCTCTGCCGCGGGTGCAGAGACCAGAGGCGGCAACTGTCGTATCGCTCATCAATTCCAGATGGAAACGCCCGGTGGATCCCAGCGCGGTTGGCCGCGGCCGCTCGCGGCTCACCCGGCGCTGAGCGTTGCGAAACACTGGAGTCGGCCATCACAACCGGTCGAATGGACTCCGAACTCCAAGCCCGCCTCGATTCAGCACGTGCAATTACGTCATCGTTGCTCTTTTTTCGGATCGGCTGCAGCCCAGAACGGCCGCGGCAGCGTCTTCTGAACCGGCCAGATCTGGTTCAAGGTGTCCCCGTCGTACAACTCACCGTTCTTCATCACGTAGCGAATCGAGTTGGTGTTCCTGATGCTCTCGAGCGGATTGCGGTCGAGCACGAGCAGGTCGGCCAGCTTGCCCGGCTCGATCGATCCGAGGTCCTGCTGCAAGCCGATCGCTTCGGCGCCGAAGAGTGTCACGACGCGCAGCGTTTCGTGCGGCGTCAGGCCGCCAGATCCCAGATTCCATGTTTCCCAATGCGCGCCGAGGCCCTGCATCTGCCCGTGGCTGCCCAGCGCCGCCCGGCCACCAGCGTGGACGATGTCGGCCACCTGCTTGCCGAGCTTCGTGTGCCCGTACTCCTCGGGGAGGAACCACTGCCCTCGGCGCCGCGTCATCGTGTCGAGCAGCTCGGTCGGAATCCACCGGCGCAGCTTCGCGTCCTTGTCCGGGCTCTCGTTCTCGAACCAGTAGTTCTCCGTCCACGGCGCGCCGTACGCCACGAGAATCGTCGGCGTGTAGAACGTCTTGGTGCGCGCGACAAACTGCACGACGTCCCGGTAGAGCGGCATGATCGGGAAGCTGTGCTCCTGGCCGGAGAAGCCATCGGCCATCTGCGTCAGGTTCAGCTTGAGGTCCAGCGATCCTTCGATCGTGGCCGTGATGCCGTACTCCTTGCACGCTTCGATGATCCACTCGCGCACCAGCCGGTCGCCGGCCACGTACTGCTTGAGGGTGTTGGTGTGGTACGCCTCCTTATAGCGCTTGATGTAATTGAACGCGGCGTCGCGATCCTCGATGCCCGAGCTCGAGAACACGCCGGGACCGGTGGCGTAGATCCGCGGCCCCGGCACCATGCCCGCGTCCACCATGTCGGCGTATGCAAACACGTCGGGTGTGGATGTCTGCGGATCGCGCGTGGTGGTGACGCCGTACGCGAGATTGGACATGTACTGCCAGATCTCGGTCTGATGGACGCCGCGCGGCGGCCACATGTGCGAGTGCGCATCCACCAGCCCCGGCATGATCGTCTTGCCCTGCGCGTCGATCGTGCGCGTGCCCGCGGGCACCTTGATCGATCCACGCGCGCCAACCGCCGCGATCCGGTTGTCCGTGACGAGCACATCGCCACGCGGAATCACCTCATCGCCCTTCATCGTGATGACCCGCGCACCGCTCAGCAGCACCGACCCGCTCGGCCGCGCGCGCGGCAACTCGACGGCGATCTCCGTCTTCTGCGGTTCGGTCGCATCAATCGTCTGGCGAAAGAATTGCGCCCCAAGCGCCCACGTCATCGTCTGGCCGTCGGCGGACCAGTGCAGGTAGTCGCCGCCCTCGGCCGACATCCGCTTGATCGGCACCGGCGTGCCGTCGCCGCGCCCCTGGATCTTGATGTCCACCGTTTCACGCCCGGCGCGCGGAACCGGAACGAGGAAGTGCTTGCCCTGCAGGTTGACGAATGCGCGCGTGCCGTCTGGCGAGAGCCGGATCTCGTCGGCGCTCGGCGAGTTGTTGCCCGGCCCTGACCCCTGGATCCTGAACAGTGTGCGGCGATCGAGTCCGCTGATGTCGATGGACTGCAGGCCGCGCCCCGAGCTGAGGTAGATGCGCGACGAGTTGTTGCGCGCGAAATGCGGCGTGTGCCCGCCCTGCGCGGACGCGACGAGCGTGGGCGCGCCGCCGCCCGACGGCATCCACCGGATCTCCAGCGTGTTCGCCGGGTTGATCCCGCTGATCTCGCGCGGCGCATCGTCTTCCGGATAGCCGTCCCCCGGCTGGTCGTCGGGCTGGATGTCCATCATGATCGCGTAGAGCTGATCGGCCGCAGCGCCGGCGAGATAGACGACCTTCGATCCGTCGGGCGTGTAGGCGGGGTCGAGGTAGTAGCCCTCGAACCGGGTGAGTGTTTCCGATGCGCCGCCGTCGGCCGCCACGCGTTTGATGTGGCCTCCGGTCACGGTCCACGTCACGTACGCGATGAAGCGGCCGTCGGGCGACCAAGTCGGCATGAACTCGCCTTCCGTCGAACCCGCCCCTTGCGGTGCGGACGTCAGCAGACGCGGAGCGCCGCCTGACAGATCCATGACGTACAGGCGGTTCATCGCGCTGAACACGAGCCGGGAGCCATCAGGCGAGAGCGTCGGCCATCGCACCAGACGCGCGCGCACGTTTGGGCCATCGTCCACGCGAACGGGCGTGTAGACGCGCGGCGCGACCTCGGCCTGCACGTTCACGGTCATCGGGATGACGCGCGCCTGCCCCGTCTCGAAATCTACGCGCTGCAGTCTGCCGCCGATCGGCACGACGAGTGACTTGCCATCCGGCATGAATGTGTACCCCGGCAGCGTGTCCCGCGACGCGCGGGATTCCTGATCGTCACGCGTCACCGGAAGCACGAGCCAGCGCTCGGCGCCGGTCTCGAGGTTGCGTGCGCGCAGCCCCGTGTCCGTCTTGTAGCGCGTCCCGTACACCAGGAACTTCCCGTCAGGCGAGAGCACGGGCCGCATCGCGCTGCCTTGCGCGTTGGTGATCTGCGCCACGTCGCCGGTCTCGCGATCGTGACGGTAGATCTGCCAGAGCGGAAAGCGCGCGTTGTAGGTAAAGCCGCCCGTGCGCTGCGCGTAATAAATAAAGCGGCCATCGGGCGAGACCACTGCGCCCATCCGGTTCGGCGGCTGCACCGGCGGCGGGCCTGGTGCAGCGTCAGGCCCCGGTTGCGGCGGAGGCGGCGCACCGATCCGCACGCCGCTGCCGCCATCCCGGTGATACATGAACAACCAGAACGTTCCCGGATCGGGCGGCCGCGATTTGGACACGACGATGTACTGGCCGTCGGGCGTCCACGACGGCGACGTCATGATCTCGGGACGATCGCGCGTCAGGCCATCCTTGCTGACCGCGCGTGGGTTGGATCCGTCCGCGTTCGCGATCCACAGGTTCTCGACACCGGTGCGGTCGCTCAGGAACGCGATGGTCTTGCCGTCGGGAGAGAACGCCGGCTGGCTTTCGAACGACAGGCCGCCGACGATGCGCGTGGCGACGCCGCCGGCGACGGGGAGCGTGTAGAGATCGCCGAGGACGTCGAAGATCAGCGTCCGACCGTCTGGCGAGACGGACACCGACGGCCAGGTGACCTCGTCGGTGGAGAACGCGATCGTCTCGGCGGTCTTGAGGGCCAGTTCCTGCGCGCGGCCCTGGTCACCCTCCTGCACCTGCGCGCGAAGGGCCGGTATGAAGCGCGCCGCGAACCCTCCCACGCCGACGACGGCGGCGGCAACGAGCGACAGATGGCGAAGACGCATCACGTTACTCCTCCTTCCCCTGTGGCGCTTCGAAGCGATAGATCACGTACGAAATCGGCCCATCGAGCTGACTGAACTTGTGCGGTGTGCCGGCCGGCACGATGATCACGTCCTTCGGCTTCACCTTCTGGCTGACGCCGGCGGTCAGCGTGCAGTAGTAGCTTTTAGTGGGACCGAGGTTCGGCGGATCGGCGACCGGCCGGCAGTCCGTCATGGGACCGCCGGTCAGCAGCGTGCCCGATCCTTCGATGATCTGGTAGATCTCGGTCAACTCTTCGTGCATCAGCGCGCGTGGCTCCTGGATCGTCCGGTGCACGATGCCCACTCTGGTGATCCCGCGCGGGCCCGGCGCCATCGCGACGCGCTTGTCGAGGGTGTTGTTCGCAATCGACTCGCGCATCGTGGCATCGATCTCCGCGGAGCCGACAAACGTGGCCGGAGGCGGCGCGGCCGCTGCCGGCGGCGCCGCCGGAACGGGCGCCTGCACGAGCATGAATCCCACGAGCAGCATCGGCATCAGCATGGCAGTCAAATCCCCATCGTCGACATGGCCTGAACCTTCCACGCGGCGTCGCGACAGACGACGAGGAAGATGGCCTCGTACTTCGAAAACACCTGGCCCGCGCGATCGCACCGGCTGTATCGCGCAGCCGGCCTCCAGACACGTGAACCTTGTACACACCCACCTGCAGCACGCGCCTCGTCGTCTACTCCGAGTGATGCCACCCGGTCGCCAGCGTTCAACATGGCCTCACTATACTTAAGACCTGTGAAGGCCTTGAGTCGAACACGAGTCCGGCTTGCGTACGCCGCCGCCATCGTGGTCGATGTCTGCCAATGGCTGCTCGGCCCCCTGGGATGGGCGTTCGCGGACGAGATCCTGGACATCGTGGCGGCGATTCTGATCTCGTGGGCGATTGGGTTTCACCCCCTCTTTCTGCCCGCGTTCGTGCTCGAGTTCCTACCCATCACGGACATGCTGCCCACCTGGACGGCCTGCGTCGCCCTCGTCGTCATGCTGCGCCGGAAACAGGAACCCCCGCCGCCGGGCCCCGGAGCCGTCATCGACATCTGAGCGGAGGACGTGTGGCGCGAACGGTGACGCGAGGCTAGGCGGGTTTTCGGAAGAGGATCTCGCGCAGGTTGTTCTTGAGCAGGAATGAATCAGAGACACGCAGTCCGGGAAAGAGCCGGATGATGTCGCGGTTCAGCAGACTCGCCTGGCGGCCGCGGGTCGCCGCGTACGACCGGTGCTTCAGATTCACATCGTCGACGATGATGAATTTCGTATAGCGGGCGTCCTGCGGTGGCGCGTTGCCAAAGAAGCCGAGCAGCGCACCGTCTGGCCGTAATACGCGTGTCAGCTGGTTCGCCAGTTCCAGCGCCGCCGGCCGATCGAGGTAGTCGATCAGATCCCAGCACAGGATGCCGTCGACTTCGCCGTCCGCCTGCGGAAAGCGCGTCTTCAGGAATTCAGGCAGCTGATCGAGCGTGCCCCCGCGCACGTGACGGTCCACGTCAGCGAAGATATCCTCGACGAAAATCTTGCAGCCGAGTTGCTCGCCGAAAAAACCCACGTTGCTGCCAACGACCGGCCCAAGGTCGAGCAGGACCGGTAGCTCACGCGACGTGAGGCACGACAGAAATTTCGGAAGGGCTTTCGTGGCGAACACCGGATCGTCGACCCGGCCGGACGACGGTCCTTGCGGACGGACGTCGGGTTCGCTCTTGCGCGGTGCGAGGCGGTCTAACAGGCCCATAGAAGTTAGAAGTGAAAAGGAAGAAGTTAGAAGTGGAAGTTCAGGAGTTCCAGTTCTAACGTCTCAGTTCCAACTTCTAAGTTCCTGTTAGGCCCCGACCTTCTGTGCGGGCTGCGCGGCCGGCGCCGGCGGCGCGGCGGCGGCCTGCGGCGCGGCGGGCTTGGCGACGGCCTGGGGCTGCGCGCCTCCGGCCTTACGCTGCATGTCCACGCTGCCTCGGAAATGTGCGCCTTCAGCAATCGCCACGCGCGGCGAGATGATATCGCCGTCCACGGACCCGTTGTCGCGGATGTCGACCTTGTCGCTGGCGGTGACGTTGCCGGTCACTTCGCCGAGCACGATCACAGACTTGGCGAAGACCTGCGCCTTGATCCGACCGTTCGGCCCGATCGTCAGGACATGTTCCTTGAGTTGAATGGTGCCTTCGACGTGGCCTTCGATGGTCAGGTCTTCGCTTCCGTTCAGCTCGCCCTTGATGACGACA
Organism: Acidobacteriota bacterium; assembly: GCA_043759095.1. Lineage (GTDB taxonomy): Bacteria > Acidobacteriota > Vicinamibacteria > Vicinamibacterales > CAVVIG01 > CAVQFC01. The sequence continues at coordinate 9,747 of JAYVMG010000221.1, forward strand.
GACTTCCCAATATTCACGATGTCCTTCTCCATTTGATGGCTCGCCTCGGTTGGACGAGGACCAGGAGCCCCCGCTTGGGTTGGCGCGGGCGGCTGTGAGGCAGCCGTTGGTTGTCCGCTCGCCGGTCGGACCGCTTCATCGCGTTTCCACATGGTCTCTATCCTCCGCCCTGCCGCCGTTTTTGGACCGGGGTCGATGTCAGAACTGATATCGGATCGAATGTTGGGCCAGTATATGGCTGCCAGCAAAAGGATGTCTAGTCCTTTTGTTCTTATAACTTAGCGGGAGTGGTACAATGAACGATTCACTATGCGTGTCTACTTTGACTACAACGCCACGACCCCCCTGTCCGGGGAAGCCGCGGACGCCGTCATGCGCGCGACACGCGACATTTTTGGCAACGCCTCGAGCATCCACCACTTCGGCCAGCAAGCCAAAGCCGCGATGGACGACGCTCGATCGGCCGTGGCGGCCCTGGTGCATGCGGAATCGTCGGACATCGTGTTCACGAGCGGCGGCACCGAGTCGGACAATTTCGCGATTCGTGGCGCCACCGAAGCGCTCGGGAGCACGGGACGCCGTCACTTGATCGCGAGCGCGATCGAGCACGAGGCCGTGCTGAATACGTTGCGCGCCCTCACCCGCCACGGCTGGCGCACGACGGTGTTGCCGGTGGATCCGTCGGGCATCGTGTCGCCTGATCGCCTGCGCGACGCGATCGACGCGGACACCGCTCTCGTCTCGGTGATGCACGCGAACAATGAGATCGGTACGATTCAGCCGGTGGCGGCGCTCGCGGCCATCGCGCACGAACACGGTGCGCTGATGCACACCGACGCAGTGCAGTCGGCTGGCAAGATCCCGATCGACGTCCGCGCGCTCGGGGTCGACCTACTGTCGTTGTCGGCACACAAGTTCAACGGCCCGAAGGGCGCCGGCGTCCTCTGGATCAAGCGCGGAACGAAGATGCAGCCCACGGTCACTGGCGGCAAACACGAGCGCAACCGCCGCGCAGGCACGGAGAACGTCCCCGCGATCGCGGGGCTCGGCGCTGCCGCCACACTGGCCGCCGGCAAGATGACGGCTGAAGCCGCGCGTCTGTCGGCGCTTCGTGATCGGCTCGAGGCGGGCATCCTGCGCGACGTGTCCGGAACGGTGGTCAACGGCGCACTCGACCCGCGCGTGCCGAACACGACGAACATCAGCTTCGAGCGCGTCGAGGCGGAGAGTCTGCTGATCGCGCTCGATCTGGAGGGGATTGCGGTCTCCACCGGATCAGCCTGTTCGTCAGGCACGCTCGAGCCGTCGCACGTGCTGAAGGCGATGGGACTCCCCGCCCATCGCACGCAGAACTCGCTGCGCTTCAGCCTCGGGATGTTCTCGACGGAGGCAGAGGTCGATCGCGTCGTCGAGGCGCTGCCGCGGCTGGTCGAGAAGATCCGGGGCTTGACTCGAAGGGCCGGTTAGCCACGAAGGCACGAAGACACGAAGAAGAAATGGTTTCATTCGTGGCCAATACGTTGTTATGCGAATAGTTGTCGCGATGTCAGGCGGCGTGGATTCGTCCGTGGCTGCGGCGCTCCTCGAGGAGCAAGGCCACGACGTCATCGGTGTGTCGATGCAGCTCTACGATCAGTCCGAAGGACAGACGTCGTTCGGCAGCTGCTGCTCGCTCGACGACCTTCATGACGCGCGGCGCGTAGCCGCCGTCATCAACATCCCCCACTACATCGTCAACTTCGAGAAAGAGTTCGAGAAGACAGTGATCGCCAACTTTGTGTCCGAGTACGCTGCAGGGCGGACGCCGCTGCCCTGCGCGCATTGCAACAGCGACCTGAAATTTGCGACGCTCGCCGAGCGGGCGCGCAGCTTCGGCGCGGACGCGGTGGCCACCGGACACTACGCGCGCGTGGAATCCGACGCGGACGGCCGGCGGCGGCTGAAACGCGGCGTCGACGCCAGCAAGGATCAGTCGTACTTCCTGTTCTCGCTCACGCAGGAGCAGCTGGCGTGCGCGGTTTTTCCGATCGGCGATCTCCCGAAGGACGAAGTCCGCGCGTATGCGCGGCAGCGCCGGCTCCCAGTGGCCGACAAGCCTGACAGCCAGGAGATCTGCTTCATCCCCGACGACGACTATCGCTCGTTCGTGACGAAGAACGCGCCCGAGGCGGCGCGAGAGGGCGTGTTCGTGGACGAGGGCGGCCACGTGCTCGGCAGCCACACCGGCATCCATCGCTTCACGGTCGGTCAGCGCAAAGGACTCGGACTGTCCGCGCCCAGCGCCGCGCCGATGTACGTGCTCGCGCTGCGCCCGGCGGACCAGCAAGTGGTCGTCGGGCCGAAAGCCTCGCTCGAACAGACGACGCTGACGGCGTCAGGGGTGAACTGGATTGCAGACAAGCCGGCGGGATCGCTGCGCGTCGATACGCAGATCCGGCATCATCATCAGGCGGCGCCGTCCGCGGTGCGATCGCTGGGCGATGGACGCGCCGAAGTAGTCTTCGACGCGCCGCAGCTCGCGATCTCACCCGGGCAAGCCGTGGTGTTTTACGACGGGGACAGCGTGGTCGGCGGGGGTTGGATCGACTAGAGGCTCGCCACCACAGAGGACGCGGAGGACAGGAGGATCAAACCTGGACCAACACTTTCATTTTCCCGTGTCCGCCGTGTCCCCCGTGGTGGCGAGCTAGACAGCCGCCAGGTGTTCTGGAATGTGCTCCAGGTAATGCTCGGCGTCAATCGCCGCCATGCAGCCTGAACCCGCGGCCGTAATCGCCTGGCGGTAGATGTGATCCTGAACGTCACCGCACGCAAACACCCCGTCAATGCTGGTCTTCGCGCCGTCGTGCGTGATGATGTAGCCGTTCTGATCGAACTCGAGCTGTCCGCGGAAGAGTGACGTGTTCGGCGTGTGGCCGATCGCCACGAACACGCCGTGCACCGGGATCTCGGTCTGCTCTTTGGTCTTGTTCGAGCGTAGCACCATCGAGGTCACCTCATTCTTGCCGGTGTCCTTGATCTCCTCGACCTCGTGATCGAGCATCCACGCGATCTTCGGGTTCGCGCGCGCCTTGTCCTGCATGATCTTCGACGCGCGCAACGTGTCGCGCCGATGCACGAGCGTCACCTTCGACGCGAAGCGCGTGAGGAAATTGGCTTCCTCCATCGCCGAGTCGCCGCCGCCGACCACCGCGATTTCCCGCCCGCGGAAGAAATATCCGTCACAGGTCGCGCACGTCGACACGCCATGGCCCATCAGCGTCCGCTCCGACGGCAGGCCGAGCAGCCGCGCCGACGCGCCGGTCGCAATGATCAGCGTGCGCGTGCTGAACTCGCCTTCCGACGTTTTGACAACGATTGGCTGGCTGCACAGGTCCACGCTGGTGACGTTGCCCTGAATGATTTCGGCGCCGAACTTCTCCGCCTGCGCGCGCATCTCGCCCATCAAATCGGGACCGAGGATCCCGTTCCGGAAGCCCGGGAAGTTCTCGACTTCCGTGGTCAGCATCAGCTGACCGCCGGCTTCAACCCCTTCGATCATGAGCGGCTGGAGATTGGCGCGCCCGGCGTACACGGCGGCGGTCAGGCCCGCCGGGCCTGACCCGATGATGATGACGTTACGCGTGGATGACATTAGAGGTGCTTGTTAATCGCCTTCTGGATGTCTTCCTTCGGAAGCAGGCCGACGAGCGACTCGACCACCTGGCCGTCCTTGAAAAGCATCAGCGCCGGAATCCCGCGGATGTTGAACTTGATCGCCGTGTCCGGGTTCTCGTCGACGTTGAGCTTGCCGATGGTCACTTTGCCCACATTCTCGGTCGCCAGCGCGTCAACGGTCGGTCCGAGCCGCTTGCAGGGTCCGCACCACTCCGCCCAGAAATCGACCAGCACCGGCGCGCCGGATTTCAGCACGGTGTCGTTGAAGTTGCCGTCCGTAAACGTCTGCACGTGTTCAGCTGCCATCGGTATGCCCTTTGCCTTCCGCCCTGAGCCCTATCGCCCGTCTGTATATTTTGACGTACTCCTGCGCCGAACGGTCCCATGAAAAATCTTGTTGCATCCCAGCCGCCTGGAGTGCGTGCCAGGACGGGGCGTTGCCAAACGTCGAGAGCGCCCGGGCCAGCGTCCTGAGCAGCGCGTCCGGTGTGTAGTCGGTGAAGACGAACCCGTTCGCCGCCGCGTTACCGCTCGCCTGGTCCGTCACGGTGTCGGCGAGTCCGCCAACGCCGTGGACCACCGGCACGGTGCCGTACCGCATGCTGTACATCTGATTGAGGCCGCACGGCTCGAAGCGGGACGGCATCAGAAACATGTCTGCGCCGGCCTCGATGAGATGCGCGAGCGACTCGTCGAAGCCAATGCGCGCGCCGACGCGGTCAGGGTAGTGCGCCGCGAGGCCTCGCCACATATCCTGATACCGCGCCTCGCCGGTTCCGAGCACGAGGAACGTGGCGTCGAGCGCAGTCAGCCGGTCCAGCGCCGCTTCGATCAGGTCGAAACCTTTCTGGTCGACCATCCGCGACACCATCCCCACCAGCGGCCGCTTGAGCGACGTCTCGTCGGCAGTGATGCCGTAACGCCCGAGCACCGCGATCTTCGCCGCCCGCTTGCCGGACAGATCGCCGGCGGCGAACGGCGCTGGTAGAAACGGGTCGCCGGCAGGATCCCATTCCCGCGTGTCGATGCCATTCAGGATGCCAACGAGCGCGCTGGCGCGGGCGCGCAGGACGCCGTCGAACCCGAACCCGAAGGCTGGCGTCTGAATCTCCTCCGCATAGCGTCGGCTGACGGTGGTGATCACCTGGGCATCGGTCAACCCGCCCTTGAGAAAACTGATGTGGCCGTAGAACTCGAGCCGGTCCACCGCGAACTGATCCCAGCCGAGATCGACGCGCGGCAACCAGTCGGATTCAAAGAGACCCTGATACGCGAGGTTGTGAATCGTGAACACGCTCGGCGTCCCGCCGAGCACCGGATGCGCGGCGTACACCGTCTTCAGATACACCGGCGCGAGACCCGCCTGCCAGTCGTGCGCGTGGATGACGTCTGGGGGCGTGCCGCGGCGCGCGGCGTACTCGAGTGCGGCGCGCACGAGAAACGCGAACCGGCGCGGGTTGTCGGGATAGTCGGCGCCGTCGGCGCCGTAGAAACCATCGCGATGGTAGAGGTCCGGACACTCGACGAGGATCGCGCGCGCATCGTCTGCGAGCGGAGCCTCGTAGAAGCCCGCGTCGCGCGTGTAACCGCCGACGCTGACGGGGAATGTATCGGAAAGGGTGCCGGCCGACACGCCGCGGTACCGGGGCAGGACGACGGTCGCGTCCCACCCGAGACGCTGGAGCGCGGGCGGCAGCGCCCCGAGGACGTCCGCCAGCCCGCCCGTTTTCGCAAAGGGCTGCGCTTCAGAGCCGATGAGCAGCGCCGACGGCCGCGCGCGAGCGGTCTGCGTGACCGGCAGCTTACCGTCGCACGCCAGGACTACACCCCGGCTGGGAGTTCTGAGGACATCCCGCGCGGCGCCTGCAGTTCCGGCATCGGCTTGCCGGTGAAAATCTTCTGCAGGGGCTTGGCGATCAGACGCGCCCACGTCGCGGATCGATTGATGCGCGCGCTGTCGGTGGCAATGCCGGTGTTGGCGTACATCTGCCGGTACAGCTTCGAGATCAGCATGAACGCAATACGCGACTTGAGCGACTCCACGCAATGCGCGCGCGCCCAGACACTGCGCCAGCTGTAGAAGGAGTCCCACACGCCCTGGGTACGCGCCCGGATGTCATCCGCCGACATGATCGGATGCGGCACGTACACCTTGGGCTGCTTGCCCCGCGGGATCAGCCAGTGCCGGGTGAGCGGAATCCCCTCGATGCGCGTGGGATCCGATTCCATCGACTTTTCCCAGGCGGCGAAGTCCACGGTGCCCGGGAACGGCGTCAGCATGACGAACTGCGCGAACGTGATGCCCGAGCGCTCGGCCAGCTTCGCCGTCAGTTCGAAGGTCTCCGGACGATCGCTCGGCAGCCCGAAAATGAACGAGCCGAGCACGTGCACGCCGTTGTGGCGGAACGCGCGCAGCCGATCGACCAGCTGCTCGCCGCTGTAGTTGAAGTCCTTGTAGACGTCCTTCAGGCCTTCGGGCGTCACGGCTTCGACGCCGACCAGGGCGCCCTTGATGTTCCCTTTCTTCATCGCCGCGAGGAAATCGGGATCCTCAGCGGCTTCCATCGTGATCTGCGTGAAGAACACCATGTCCTGAGGCAACTCGGACAGCGCCTCCATCAGCTCAAAGCGTTCGGCGCGCATCGTCTTCAGTTCTTCGAGGCGGGTCTTGTCGGCCCGGCGTGCGGCCTTGGCCAGATCGTCGAGCGTGACCGGATAGAAATTGTCGTCGGCGAGCGCGATGAACCGGAAACCGCGCCGTCGCAGATCCACGATCTCGCCAATCACCGCGTCCACGTGGCGCTGACGCGGCCGCTGGCCGTCGGTCTTCCACACCGAGCAGAACGAGCAGTGCTTCGGGCAGCCGCGGACGGTCTGCACCGAGGCCCACATGTATTTCCCCGGTGGGATCAGCGACCAGCGCGCGGGCTTGAAATCACCGCCCTCGACCTTGCCGCCGTCGTACATCGGGAGCGGCGCGTTGCGCACGCAGTCCGCGATCACCTGCGCCCACACGAGATCGCCGTCACCCTTGACGATGGCATGCGCCTCGCCGAGCTGCATGGCTTCGTCGGGATAGAGCGTGGCGTGGATGCCGCCGTACACCACGTACCCGCCGCGCTCGCGAACCACCTTACCGATCCGATAGCCATCGACGGCGTTGCCGGTGTGAATGCCGATGCCGACCACGTCGCCGGCTGAGACGGTCGCCGGATCCCACGGATCCAGCGTCTCGTCAGTGATGATCGGGTCGCCGTACTCTTGAGGCGTCGCCGCCGCCAAGACGTACAGCCATCGCGGCGTAATAACCCCAACGCCGAACGCCAATGCACTCGGGTTGATGAGGTGAACCTTCATTAGTCAGGACTCCCGTTTTAATAGGCCGTGCTGGACACGTATGAACCACCTATTCTGTCACAGAATGGCCTTCGCCCTCGCCAAACGTTGTAACGCTTAGGTTTAGCGCACCAGTCGTCTTACAATCTCTTCCGTGAACGAACGTCCTCAGCGTCCGCCTCGCTCCGAAACGCGTGAGGTCGTTGAACTCAAGCAACTCAAGGCCGACCACCCCGAGCTCGAGTCGGCCGTCGATCTGCAGCTCGCGCTTGTCGAGATGCAGCGACGAGTGCAGTCGCGGGTGCCGCTCCCGCGGATTGCCGTCGAGCCGGCGTGGGCGCGGGCGCAGCAGCTGGCCGGCCGGCCCCTGGTCCGCTTCGGTGACATCCCGCTCGAGTGGAGCGATTTCCGCCTGACGCTTCGCCAAACCGCCGACATCCTTCTGCGATTCGAGGCAATCGAGCGCGCGGACTACGAACAACTGGTCGCCCTCGGCCGTGACGGCCACGCACTGGAGCCGCTGGTCAGCAGCTGGTACACCGCGACGTCCGGCGTCGAAGAGGGCACAGACCCGCGCGAACGCCCGCCGTCCGAGCCCGCGAGCCTGGATCAGGTGCTGGTTCTCGCACTGCGCCCGTTCCTGGCGCGCTGCGCGGAAGTGCTGGCGCCACAGATCGATCTCGCGACATGGACGCACGGGCACTGTCCGATCTGTGGGTGGGAACCGGATTTCGCGGTCATTACGCCGAGCGCAGAGCGGCGCCTCTTCTGCGGGCGGTGCGTCGCGCAGTGGAGCTTTGCGCCGCATACCTGCCCGTTCTGCGCCAATGACGATCGTGCGCGCATCACATCGTTTGCCAGCCGCGACGGGCGCTATCGCGTCTACGCGTGCGACGTCTGTCAGCGGTATCTGAAGGCGTACGACGCGAGGAACGCGCAACGGCCGGTGATGGTCGCTGTCGATACGATCGCCACGCTGCCGCTCGACGCGGCAGCCATGCAGAGAGGGTACTCGGGCTGAGAGATTGGCCACGAAAGCACGAAGACACGAAACCCAAGTTGGGCTCTTCTTCGTGTTTTCGTGTTTTCGTGTCTTCGTGGCTGAACGGTCTTACGGCTGTGGCTGCGGTATGGCGGTTGGCTTGGCCGCGAACAGCGTTGACGCTTTCGACGCAGCCCAGTTGAACAGGTTGCGCGATTCCATGAAACGGCCCGCGTTCGAGCGGGCGCCGAAGACGACGACCGCGACGTTCTGCCCGGTCTGCGGCAGACGCAGGACGGTCGCCAGGCAGTAGCCGGCCTTCGAGATGAACCCGGTCTTCCCTGCCCGCACGTCGACGTCACCGCCGCGGAGCAGGTGGTTCGTGCTGTGGAACGTGATGGGACGCTTGCCGCCGCTGTAGACCGTGTATTCGTTCGTGCGCATGATCGACGAGATGCGCTCGTCTTGCGACGCGTGCGTGATCAGCCGGGCCATGTCGTACGCGGACGACACGTTCTCCGACAGCAGGCCGGACGGGTCGGCGTAGTGCGTGGTTGCCAGACCGAGCTCGGCCGACTTCTCGTTCATGCGGCGGATGAAACCTTCCGAACCCTGCGGCGACACGCGCGCGAGCGCCCGCGCCGCGGCGTTGTCCGACGCGATCAGCAGCAGGTGCAGCAGGTCGTCCGTCGTCAATTTGTCAGCTGCGTGCAGGTGCGTGGTCGAGGCCTGGAAGACATCGCTACGCGCGATGGTCACCTGCTGCGTCAGGTCGGGGTTGTTCTCCAGAAACACCGTCGCGGTCATCACCTTGGTGATGCTGGCGATCGAGCGCTGGCTCTGCGAGTTCTCTTCCCACAGCACTTCGTTGGTTTCGGGGTTGTAGATGATCGCGGCGGCGGCCCGCACATCCGGAACGAGGTCGCCGCTGGCGTCGACTTTGTAGCGCGGCAGAACCGTGTTCGCCATTTCGCGCGCGGTCGCCACGGCATGAACTCTGGCGATCTTCGCCTTGCGCGACTGCGACCGTTCCGCCGAATACGCCGCCGTCGCCTTCTTCGCTGCCGCGGCGGCCGTCGCCTTGGCCTTCGGGCTGAGCTTGGTGGTCCGTGCCGCCTTCGAGCGGGACTTCGTCGCAGCCTCTGATGAGGAAGGCCCAGCGATCATCAGTCCGGAAAGTACAAGCACGCCCACGCAGAAAGCGGTTTTTCTGTTCAATTTAGGCAATCCAGAACCGATGGTTTGTAAAGCGACGACGGGAGTGTACCAGATAATTCATAGAGCGCAAGGGGATTATCGTCCTGTGGGACAATGCCCAAACTGGCGATGCGCCCTCTCATGCTGTATCGGCGCTCCGAGGGCGTCGCTGCAGAAGGGCTGGCGGCTTCGAGAGACCTATGACAGGACCTGCGCACGACGAATATGTCGCCCTGAGAGCCACGATCCGCGAACGCGGGACGGCGCGCGTGTGTGTATTCGTCGGCGGGATTGCTGCGTGGGTCGCGGCCACGATCGCCACGGCTGCGCTGGCGTCCACTCCGGTCGCGACGCTGCTGCCACTCCTGCTCCTCGCCGCAGCGTTCGAAGCCGTCTTCGCGCTTCACGTAGGCGTCGAACGCATTGGCCGCTATCTGCAGGTGTTTCACGAGGCGGGCGGTGCGGATGGGTCAGGTGGGTGGGAACATGCGGCCATGGCGTTCGGGCGGCCAGCGGGTGCGGCGACGACCGACGCGCTCTTCACGGTGATGTTCCTGATCGCCACACTGTTCAACGCGGCGCCCGCGCTGGTGGGTGATCCCGCCCGCGTGGAACTGGTGTTTATCGGCGGCGCGCACGCGCTCTTCGCGCTCCGCCTCGTCGTCGCGCGCCAGGCTGCCGGGAAGCAGCGCGCGATCGACCTCGCGCGCTTCCAGCAGTTGAAGCGCGACGCTACCGTCCCAGTATCCGCTGAACCTCTTTGAAGTCCTTCGCGTAGAACGCCGGCGGCGCCGTCTTGAGGAACTGCTCGAGGTACGGACGCGCGGCATCCATCTGGCCGTCACGCGCGAGGGTCGTGCCGGCGTTGTACAGCGCGTCGAAGTTCGTCGGATCGAGCTGCACGGCGCGCCGCCAGGCTTCTATGGCCGTCATTCGGTCGCCCTCTCGCAGCGCAACGACGCCGACCCCCGCATAGGCTCGAGACGACCGCGGGTCTGCGCGCACCGCGCGTTCGAAGTCGCGCCGCGCCGCGGCCAGATCCCCGCGCTCCAGCGCCATCGTGCCGAGGTTCTCGAGCGGGATGCTGCTATCAGGGTCCACGGCCAGCACACGCTCGAACATCCGAGCGGCCTCATCGAGACGCCCGGCGCGGACGTACGCGATGCCGAGCGTATTCAAGGTGTCGACATCGGCGGTCGCGTCGCGTGCCAGCGGCTCGAGCAGGCGGATCCCTTCCGCGGCGCGTCCCGTGTCTCCGAGATAGCCGCCGAATTGCGAGAGGACGGATGTCTGCGTCACCCCGGCCGCGATCGCCCGCTGCAGTGTCTCGATGGCCGCCGTCGGGTGACCTCTCTGCCACTCGATAAAGGCGAGCTGGCGGTACGCGATCGCCATGTCGGGGCGACGGGCGATGACGCGCTGATAGATCGCCACGGCCTCGCTCACGCGCCGCTCGCTGAACGCCTCGACGGCGCTGTGAATCGCCTGATCCAAATCGACCAACCGCTTCGGGTCGTCGGCGTCGGTGTACCGCGCCTTGGCGGGCGCGTGGCCTGACACGTACCCGAGCGCGCGCAACCGGGCGGCCGCCTCCGGATCGTCCGCGCGCCGGTCGCCGGCCACCGTGGCGCTGAAGACCTGCAGGCTCGCGGCGAGCGCACGATCGCGTTCCGCCGAACGGCCAGCGAGATTCGACCGCTCGGCAGGATCGGTCGCCAGGTCGTAGCGCTCGGGAATCGGAAGGTTGATGAATTTGTCGCGATCGACCAGCACTCCGGCGAGCGGCGCCCACCCGCGATTGAGCATCGCGCCCATCGCCTCGAAATATGACGTCCTCGGCGGTGCGTTCGCGCGCCGCTCCCCTGCCGGCAACAGGGATCGACCCGGCAAATCGGCGGGCCGCGCGAGTCCGATGGCCTCGAGGATCGTCGGCAGGATGTCGACGTGGCGCGCGGCGACTGAGGAGATTTCCCCACCCGCCCGACCTGCCCGACCTGCCCCACCGAGCTCCGCGATGATCAGCGGAATCCGCAACGTCGATTCGTATGCGAACAGTCCGTGCGACTGCTCGCCGTGGTCGCCGAGCGCCTCGCCATGATCGCTGGTCACAATCACGAGCGTGGGCTGCTCGGCGGCGCGCAACTCGTCGAACAATGGCGCGAGCGCTGCATCGGTCGCCGCGACCTCGCCGTAATACAGGCGGCCCGCGTACTGCGCATCGTATGGGGCGGGAGGCCGGTACGGCGCATGGGGATCGAACAGGTGAGTCCAGACGAACCACGGAGCCGCCGCGCCTACCCCACCCGCCTTCCCTGCCCGCTGAGTAATCCAGGCACGCGCGAGCGGAACAACCGCTGACGCCGGGCGCTCCGGCATGACAAACTCGGTCGGCGCACGCGTCTCTCCGAAGCGATCGTCGTACAGGTCGAACCCGAGATTCAGCCCGAAGCGCGAGTGCAATGGATATGCCCCGACGAATGCCGCCGTCGCATAGCCCGCCTGCTTCAGCAAGGTCGCCGCTGTGCGCGCACTCGCCGGCAACCGGTAGCCGCTGTTGTCGCGGAGCCCGTGCTGGAACGGATAGGCGCCGGTGAGGATGCTCGCGTGCGAGGCGAGCGTGACGACGGCGTGCGCGTGCGCGAAGTCGAAGCGCACACCCTCGGCCGCGAGCCGATCGAGCGCGGGCGTCGCAGCGGGGCCGCCGTAGCTGCCGAGCGCGTCGGCGCGGAGTGTGTCGATCGTGACGAGCAGCACGTTCTGGCCGGCGATCGGGTGAAGGTCGGCTTGCGGCGGCGTGGGGGCACAACCACCTGCGACAAGAATCAGCCACGAAGACGCGAAGGCACGAAGAACCCAATCAATTCGCTTCGTGCCTTCGTGCCTTCGTGGCGACATCGACGATTACTTCTGCGCCAGCGCGACGGTGAGCAGTAGTGCATGCTGCGCGCCCATCCACGCGTCGGTCGTGTCGAACGACTCGGTCAGGGCGTGCGCATCGCGTCCCCGCCCGCCGCCGCCGATCGTGATCGAGGGGATCGAGAGGCTCATCGGAATATTGGAGTCGGTCGACCCCTCCCCGAGGTTCGACGTGAACCCGAGTACCGTCGCCGCCGCCAGGCCGTTCCTGACGATCGATGAATTTTCCGGCGTCGACCCGGCGGGACGGTCGCCGACCAGTTCCTTCACCACCGTGATGACGCCCGGCTTGCCCCAGCGCTGATTCTCTTCAGCGACGGCGGCGTCCACCGCTTTCTGAAAACTGGCGTCCACCGCCGCCAGCGACGCTGGGTCAGACGAGCGCATGTCCACTTCGATCCACGCTTCGAACGGAATCGAATTGACCGACGTGCCGCCTCCCGTGCGTCCGACGTTGAACGTCGTCCGCGGCTGCTTCGGCACCTGCATCTCCTGGATCTTCGCAATGGCGCGGCCCATCGCGCCCATCGGGTTGGCCAGGCCGAACGCGCCGAAGCTGTGACCGCCAGGCCCCTTGAACGTCACGCGATAGCGGTGGCTACCGACCGCCACGTTGGTCACATGCACACCGGTGCCGTCAATAGACACGAACCGATCGATCCGATCCTTCAATGTCACGTTGAACAGCTCTTTCACGCCGCGCAAGTCGCCCAGCCCCTCCTCGCCGACGTTCGCGACGAAGGTGATCGATCCGGGTGTCTTCACGTTCGCCTTCTTCATCTCGCGGATGATCTCGACCAGTACGGCCAGGCCGCGGCAGTCGTCGCCGATGCCAGGGCCGCGCAGAATCGCGCCCTCACGTTTCACCTTCACGTTGGTGCCTTCAGGGAAGACCGTATCGAGGTGGGCGGCCAGCACGAAATGCGGCCGCGCCGCCGCACCCGGATAATCGCCGAGCACGTTGCCGACCTTATCGACGCGCACGTTCTGCAGCCCGAGTTGCTGGAACACGCGCTTCAACTCGAGGCCCCGCGCGTCCTCCTTGAACGCCGGCGCAGGGATCTCACAGAAGCGAATCTGGTCCTCAGTCACCTGCGCCTCGTTCGCCTTCACGGCGTCGAGGGCAGCCTTGACGGCCGGATCCTTCATCAGCTCGCCGGGCGACGGTGACCCGCTCTGGGCGTGAACCGTACCGATGGCGAGCGCCAGCACCAGACAGACCGAGAACGTGGGTCGTAACACATCAACCTCCCTGACCAAAGAAAAACACCAGGGAAATGGTATCGCAGTGCGCAAGCGGACGCCGCAATCCAAATCCCCGGATTCGGCCGCAGTGCGCGGCCGGCCGTAAGTTTTTTGTGCTCACAAGTGCCAGGAACGCGCATATCCTTCTTGGCACAAGAGACGGTTTTGTTACTTTCGTGACGAGGAGGATACCTGTGACACGCACGTTCTTTCGAGTGCTTGCGGCACTGGCGATTGTTTTCGCGGCCGGCCTCGCGCCGGCTGCTGCGCAAACGGGGCAGACCTTTGGCGAGCTGGTCGGTAAGATTACCGATGACCAGGGTGGCGCACTGCCCGGCGTGACGGTCACCATGAGTGGTCCAGCCGCGATGGGCGCACCGACGACGGTCAGCAACGAACGCGGCGTCTACCGCTTCCCCGGCGTCAACACCGGCACCTACACGCTGAAGATGGATTTGGCCGGCTTCGCGCCGCTGGTCCGCCAGGGCATCGTCGTCCCCGTCCGCCAGACGGTGACCGTCGACGCGGTGATGAAGCTGGCATCGCTGCAGGAAACGGTCACGGTCAGCGGCTCGTCGCCGACGGTCGACGTGGAGAACACGAAAGTCGGCGGGCGCTTGTCGCAGGAAATCCTGGCGAACGTGCCGACCTCGCGCACGATCTTCGGATCGACCACCGTGCTCCCCGGCATGACGATGGGCCGGCAGGATCCGGGCGGGCTGAACGCGGCGACCTCGACCGGCATGGTCGCGCACGGCGCGAGCAACTACAACCTGAACTACTACGGCGTCACGGCGGATACTCCGCAGAACTACGGCTCGATGTACTACATGGACTTCGGGTCCGCGGAAGAGGTCTCGGTCGACACGGCGGCGATGGGCGCCGAAGTGGGCGGCGGCGGCGGCGCGAACATCAACGTCATCCCGAAGAGCGGCGGCAACAACGTCAAGGGCGAGGTGAACTACAGCATCACCGGCAAGGGCTACTGGGATCACTTCACCGCGACCAACGTCACCGACGATCTGCGCGCCCAGGGCGTGACCGATCCGACGCTGCGCAACCTGAACGACTTCAATACCAGCTTTGGCGGCCCGTTCATCAAGGACCGCCTGTGGTGGTTCGGATCGTTCCGCAACTACAACACGGTCGAAGCGACCTCCGGCTATACCGTGGTCAAGGACGACGGGACGCTCGTCAATCCGTTCGCATCGAACCTGCGCAACTACACGGCGAGCACGAAGTTCCAGATCACCAAGAACAACCAGCTCTCCGGGTTCTGGACCTACAACCGTAAGTTTCAGCCAAACCGCGGGGCCGGCCCGGTACAGCCGAATCCGATCAACACGCTGCATCAGGAATCGCCGAAGAATCTGTTCAACTTGAACTGGACGTCGGTGATGGGCCAGAACACGTTTCTGGAGGTGTCGTCCACCTATTTCCACATGCACTGGCCGAGCACCTTTAGCGACGAGTTCAACGCCCTGCCGGCGAGCCAGCAGTTCCCGTCGACGTTCAACGTGACGACCGGCATCTACATCGACGGCCCGGAGCCGACCGGCCAGCGTCTCCGCGACGCGTACCGGCACCAGACCAACATCGGCGTGACGCGCTACGTCGACGGCTTCCTCGGCGCGAGCCATCAACTGAAGACCGGCTTCGAAAACTGGTGGACGCCGACCGGCACGGACGGATTCCAGATCTTCGACGACACCCGCCTGCGCTACACGGGCGCGGCCGATGTCTGCAACGCGGCCGTGCGCTCGGGCTGCGTCCCATCCGAGGCGTTCCTGTACAACACGCCGTTGACGCAGCAGACGAAGATGAAGAACTTCGCGGGTTTCGTGCAGGACCGCGCGAGTTACTCGCGCGTCACGCTGAATCTCGGCCTGCGCTTCTCGCACTACGACGGGACGATCCCGGCGCAGACCGGCGGCGGCGGGAAGTGGTTCCCGGTGACGAACTACCCGGAGGTCGATCCAGGGTACAGCTGGAACACGATCGCGCCGCGTACCGGCGTGGTCTTCAAGCTCACCGAGGACGGCAAGAACGTCGCGAAGGCGAGCTACAGCCGGTACTACGAGTCGATGTACACGACCGAGTTCAGCAGCGTCAACCCGAACTCGATTCAGACCGGCGGTGTCGCCACCTATGCCTATCTGGGCGACAAGAACGGTAACGGCAAGGTGGACCAAAACGAACTCGGCGCGCTGAAAAGCCAGTTCGTGCCCAAGTCGAACGCGATCGATCCCAACCTGAAGGATCCCAAGAACGACGAGATCATGTTCGCCTTCCAGCGCGAGCTCGCGAGCGACTGGTCGCTGAACGTCGACTGGATCCAGCGCTGGTTCCGCGACGCGACGACCGACCAGAACTGCTACGGCCTGCCCTGCAACACGGTCGCCACGACCGCCTACGCGCCGACGCGAATTGCCGCGGACGCTGGAGCAGACAACATCAAGGGCACCGGTGACGATCGATCGCTGACCTTCTACGATGTGCTGCCGGCCTACGTGGGCAAGGACACGTTCTTCCACACGAACTGCGGCAACAACGT
>JAYVMG010000222.1:0-4154 GCA_043759095.1 Acidobacteriota bacterium
ACCGACGCGAACCTGACGTACGCGACCTTGTCGAGCTTCTTGAGTTCTTCCATCACGAACGAACCGACGTCAGCTGTCGCGATCTCTTTTTCCGGGCGCTCCTGCAGCGTCGCCTCCACGCGATCCGCGACAGACTCGAGCGCGGCCACGCTGACGGGCCGCTTCTCGCAGGCTTTCAGCAATCCGCCGATCAGCTTCTCGCGCAAGAAGCGCTCGCGCGTGCCGTCCTTCTTCACGACCATGTAGGGGATCTCGTCGATCCGCTCGTAGCTCGTGAATCGCTTCCCGCAGTCGAGGCACTCCCGGCGCCGGCGAATGACTTCACCTTCTTTCGACTCACGCGAGTCGACCACCTTGTCGCCCAGGTGCGCGCAGTATGGACACTTCATGCCGTGTTTCCCTGCTCCGCCTGATCGGCGAGGCGCCGCATGCTGCCGAGATTCAACCCCTCGCGCGCGGCGAAAAACAGGCCGAGCAACAGCGAGGGCACGATCGAGAACAAATGCAGGACGATAGCGGCGCCCACCGCCGCGGCGTCAGGCGTGCCGTAGAACATCGTGGCGCCCACGCGAAAGGCCTCGTGAAAACCGCCGACGGCGCCCGGTGTCGGCACGGCGACGCCGAGCGTAAGGAACGCGAGAATCAGAAACGAGCCGGTGAAGGGGATCGCAAACCGGAACGCCACGGCCACCGACCAGATCCCGAGACAGATGGACAACCACAGCGGAAACGACCACGCGAGCGCGGCGAGCAGACGTCCCGGCCGCCGGATCGCCCCGAGGCCGCGCGCGAACTTCTCCGCAATCTTCGCCAGCAGCCCCGCCAGTTTCGACGGCAGCACCTGCTCCAGCCTCGCCAGCGTCCGGCCCAGACGTTCGGGGTCGCCCGCGAGCACGAACAGAACGATTAAAGCGGTCGTGGACACCAGGGCGGCGCTCGCGCCCGCCCACTTCAGCAGCGCGAAGCCGGTCGGGTTGACGTTCGCCAAATCCTTGCCAAACACGAACACGAACGACGCGAGCAGCACCAGCACCGTCACGATGTCGAGAAGGCGCTCGAGGATAATCGTCGCGAACGCGCCGGTAGCGGTCATGCGGCCCGCCTGGTCCCGCGGAGCCTGACGGGCCAGAAAATACGGTCGGATGACTTCGCCGGCCCGGGCCGGCAGCACGGCGCTTGCGGCAAAGCCGACTGCGGTCGCCCGAAACGCGCTCGCGAAGGTTGTGGGCGCAAGGGGTTCGAGCAGATACTTCCAGCGGAGCGCCCGAATCGCCAGGTTCAGGAATGTCGTGGCCAGCGACAGAACCAGCCATTCCGGCCGTGCGCGTACAATCGCGGTCACGACGCCACGCAGGTCGACGTTGTACAGGAACAACGCGATCAGCGCGAGGGCGACCAGGAGAACGGCGATCTTGCGGGCATGGGATCGCATGGGGACTTGAGTGCCCTCTACTATACCGCCCTACATGTTGTTGTTGTCAGAGAGTCACGCCCCCTGTAAGATGCATTTCTTCTACCGCTGAGGATTTTGTTGCCGCTCGCCGCACCCATTCTCCAAACCACACTCGCCGACCGACGCCCCGACCGCCAGGGAAAGGTCCGTGATATCTACGACTTCGGCGATCGACTCCTGATCGTCGCCACCGACCGCATTTCTGCGTTCGATTACGTGCTCGGGTCGGGCATCCCCGACAAGGGTAAGGTGCTGACCCAGATTTCGACATTCTGGTTCGAGCGCATGGAGCGCATCGTCGCGAACCACCTCCTGTCGACGACCGCCTCGTCGTACCCGGGCGACGCCCGCCGCGCCGCGGAGCTGTTGCAGGGCCGCTCGATGCTCGTCACCCGGACCGAGCCGCTGCCCATCGAATGCGTGGCGCGCGGCTATCTGTCGGGATCCGGCTGGAAGGACTACGTCGCCACCGGCGAGTTGTGCGGCGTTCGTCTGCCCAAGGGTCTCCGCGAATCCGACCGCCTGGCCGAGCCGATCTTCACGCCCGCGACGAAGGCGCAGAGCGGGCACGACATCAACATCAGCGAGAAAAATGCCGCTGAGCTGGTCGGGAAACGCGTGCTCGACCGGGTGAAGGAGCTGACGCTCCGCCTGTACGCCGAAGGCTCCGCGCACGCTGAGTCCTGCGGCATCATCGTCGCCGACACGAAGTTTGAGTTCGGCCTCGTGCCGGTCGCCGATGGCGACGGCCGGCCCGTCGAGGACCGCATCATCCTCATCGACGAAGTGCTGACGCCAGACTCCTCGCGCTTCTGGCCGAAGGACACCTACAACCCAGGCGGCGCGCAACCGAGCTTCGACAAGCAGTTCGTGCGCGACTACCTCGAGCGCATCCAGTGGAACAAGCAGCCACCGGTCCCGTCGCTTTCGGACGACGTCGTCGCCAAAACGCGTGAAAAATACGTCGAGGCGTTCCGGCGCCTCACCGGGCGGGAGCTCGCCTGATCGTGATCAGCGATCGGCTCGAGCGTCTGGTGGAAGAGATGGTCGATCGCAGCGTCCAGTTCGACGATGCCGTGCACGAGTTCGAGAAGCGGTTCATCACCCGCGTCCTCACCCAGTGCGACGGCAGTCTGACGAAGACCGCCTGCACGCTCGGAATGCACCGCAACACGCTCACCCGGAAGATGGGCGAGTACAAGATCAAACGACGGGCTGGCTCAAGCCAGTAGGTCATTTGGCACTCTCCGCTTGACACTGCCAGCCACCGCCATATAATTAGCAGTCGCCCTCAACGAGTGCTAACGCACGGAGGGTCGTCCTTTTCTCACGGAGTACAAAAGCATGAACGTCAGACCGTTGCACGACCGCCTCATCGTTTCCCGCATTGAAGAAGGCGAGCAGAAGATCGGCGGGATCATCATCCCGGACTCGGCCAAGGAAAAGCCCCAGCAGGGCAAAGTCATCGCTGCCGGCAACGGCAAGTCGAAGGACGACGGCAAGCGCATCCCGCTCGACGTCAAGGCCGGCGACCTCATCCTCTTCGGGAAATATTCCGGGCAGGAGATCAAGCTGGATGGTGAGGAATTCCTCATCATGCGCGAAGACGAAGTTCTCGCTGTCATTGAAGACGGCGACACCAAGAAAAAGAAGTAGGAGACGACATCGATGGCAAAACAGATTGTGTACGGCGAGCAGTCGCGGCAGGCGATCCTGCGCGGCGTCAACCAGCTGGCCGACGCGGTGAAGGTCACGCTCGGCCCGAAGGGTCGCAACGTGGTCCTCGACAAGAAATTCGGCTCGCCCACTATCACCAAAGACGGCGTGACGGTGGCGAAGGAAATCGACCTGAAGGACCCGCTCGAGAACATGGGCGCGCAAATGGTCCGTGAAGTCGCGAGCAAGACGTCGGACACGGCGGGCGACGGCACCACCACCGCCACCGTGCTGGCCCAGGCCATCTACCGCGAGGGCGCAAAGAACGTTGTCGCCGGCGCGAACCCGATGGACATCAAGCGCGGCATCGAGAAGGCCGTCGAAGCGATCACGGGCGAACTCAAGAAGATGAAGAAGGACGTCGGCGGCAACATGGTGGCCCAGGTCGGCACCATCTCCGCGAACAACGACGAGACGATCGGCAAGATCATCGCGGAAGCGATGGACAAGGTCGGCAAGGACGGCGTCATCACCGTTGAAGAAGCGCGGACGCTGGACACCTCGCTCGAAGTGGTCGAAGGCATGCAGTTCGACCGCGGCTACCTGTCGCCCTACTTCGTGACGGATCCCGAGCGCATGGAAGTCGTGCTCGAGAACCCGGTCATCCTGATCCACGAGAAGAAGATCAGTTCGATGAAGGATCTCCTGCCGGTGCTCGAGCAGGTGGCGCGCCTCGGCCGCCCGCTGCTCATCATCGCGGAAGACATCGAAGGTGAGGCGCTCGCGACCCTCGTCGTCAACAAGCTGCGCGGCACGCTGCAGGCCGCCGCGGTGAAGGCGCCGGGCTTCGGCGACCGCCGCAAGGCGATGCTAGAAGACATCGCGATCCTGACCAACGGCAAGGCGATCACCGAAGACCTCGGCTTGAAGCTCGAAGGCATCAAGCTCGAAGACCTCGGCAAGGCCAAGAAGGTCACGATCGACAAGGACAACACCACGATCGTCGAAGGCGCCGGCAGTTCCGAGGCGATCGCGGGCCGCGTCA
>JAYVMG010000223.1:0-4153 GCA_043759095.1 Acidobacteriota bacterium
GGCGGCCTACATGGCGCCGGAGCAGGCCAAGGGACGAGAAGCGGACAAGCGCTGCGACGTCTGGGCCTTCGGCTGCGTCGTCTACGAGATGCTGACGGCAAAGCGCGCGTTCGACGGCGAGGACATCACCGACACGATCGCGTCGATCATGCGCGGCGAACCGGATTGGACAGCGCTGCCCGCCAACACGCCGCCGAATCTGCGCCTGCTGCTCGAATCGTGTCTGAATAAAGACCGCAAGCAGCGGGCGGCGGACATCGCCGTCGTCCAGTTCCTGCTCGGCGACCGCGCGATCGCCGCGTCGACTACACCAGCGATACCGGGTGCGACAGCAAGAACAGCAGTCGGGAGACGTGTGCTGCCATGGGCGCTCGCGGGGGCATCCGCTGCCGCGCTCGTCACGGCGCTTGTGATCTGGTCACCGTGGCGCTCGGCCGCGTCCCCACGCGTTGTGCGCACCACGATCGTGACCGCGGGGCGAAGCGCATTGTCGATCAATGGCCTCGATCGCGATCTGGCGTTCTCGCCCGACGGGACGCGCGTCGTCTATGTCGGCAACAACGAAACGCAGATCTTCGTACGCGCGCTCGATGCGCTCGAACCGGTCGCGATCGCCAGCGGCGGTGCCAGAGGTTTATTTATTTCACCCGACAGTCAATGGGTCGGGTTCGTGAGCGGCCTCACGCTGCGTAAAGTCGCGATCACCGGGGGGCCGGCGATCACGCTGACGACCCTCGACGGCGCGGCCCGCGGCGCGACCTGGGCTCCCAACGACACGATTATCTTCGCCACCAACAACCCGGCGACGGGGCTGCAACGCGTGTCCGCTTCCGGCGGTGCGGTCGAAGTGCTGACGCGGCCCGACCGCGCCCGCGGCGAAGCCGGCCACGTCTGGCCGGAGCTCGCGTCCGGTGGCCGTGCGGTTATCTTTACGATCGCCTCGCAGACCGGCGGACTCGATGCCGCGCAGGTGGCGATACGCGATCTGACCAGCGGGACGCAGAGAGTGCTGCTCCGCGGAGGGAGCCACGCGCACGACATTGGCGACGGCCGCTTGGTCTACGTCGCGGCGGGGACGCTCCGTGCAATCGGCTTTGATCCGATCCGATTGGAAACGTACGGCGCCGCGATTCCGGTATTGCCGCGGCTATCCACGACCAATACGGGTGCTGGCGACTTCGCGGTCGCCGCTGACGGCACGCTCGCCTATGTCGACGCGGCGGCAGGACTGGCGAATGGCGCCAGCCTGGTATGGGTCGATCGCGCAGGCAAAGAAGAGCAGCTGGCCGCGCCGTCGCGTGTCTACCGTCACCCACGCCTCTCGCCCGATGGCAGTCGTGTGGCGCTGTTCGTTGGCGATCAGGAGAACGACATCTGGATATGGGATCTGCGTCGCGCAACACTTATGCGGCTCACCCAGGATCCCGGTCAGGATTGGTTTCCTGTATGGACACCCGACAGTCGGCGGATCGTCTTCAGCTCGGATCGTGGCGGTCAGACCAATCTCTGGTGGCAGGCGGCGGATGGCACCGGCACCGCCGAGCGGCTGACGACGAGCAGCAATAACCAGCGCAGCACCGGGATGACGCCGAATGGAAAGGCGGTCGTGTTC
The DNA here is from genome assembly GCA_043759095.1 of Acidobacteriota bacterium. Classification (GTDB taxonomy): domain Bacteria; phylum Acidobacteriota; class Vicinamibacteria; order Vicinamibacterales; family CAVVIG01; genus CAVQFC01. The sequence goes on from JAYVMG010000223.1 coordinate 1,613, forward strand.
GACGAAGCGGTGCCGACGATGGGCCGCGATTTAGAGCAACTCACGCTCGACGGTACCCATAGCGTGACGCGGCTGTTGCAGACACGGTTCAACGAATTCAACGGGACGGTCTCGCCCGACGGGCGGTGGCTGGCCTTCGAGTCCAATAGCTCCGGGTCTGCCGAGATCTACGTCCGGCCGTTTCCGAACGTCGCCGGCGGCCAGTGGCAGGTCTCGGCGGCCGGAGGACGATCCGCGCTGTGGGCACGCAACGGAAAAGAGCTCTTCTATATCGGCGCCGGCGGGACCCTGTTCCGCGTGTCGGTGGACGCGAGCGGTGGAAGCTGGAGCGCAGGGACGCCGGTCAAGCTATTCGAAGGACCTTACTATCTGTCGTCAGCCAACGGAGCCAGCGGCCGCATGTATGACGTATCCCCAGACGGTCAGCGCTTCCTGATGATCAAATCCCTCAACGCGGATGGGAGCGCCGCGCCTGCGATCATCGTCGTGCAGCATTGGAACGAGGAATTGAAGCGGCTTGTGGGGGTAGGACGGCGATGAAATCGCGGATTGCGGATTGCGATTGCGGAATCGCGGATTGGTAAGCCGGCGTGCTGCCAGAGGGGTCCAGGTTCGGTCCGTACGACATCGTCGCGCCGGTCGGCCTATAATTTCCCACCGTGAACGCTGGCCCCATCTTGAAGCCGACATCGCCGCAGGCGCTGACCGACGCGTGCGGCCGTCCCTATTTCCTCTGGGACTGCGACCTCACGCTGGCGCAGCTCGACGAACGTCTGCGAGATCCGGATCCGGACGTGCGCGCGTACTTCCTGGCGAAGCTGATGCGACAGGCCAAGCCCGACGATGTCTTTCAGTTCGTGACGGTCGCGGCCATACGGGAGCTGTGGCCGCGTCTGGTCCGCTACCTGGGCCAGTCCCGGCCGTTCTGGATCTGGCTTCTCGAGACCTGGGACCGGCAGGCACATGCCGGGCGATAAGCTCACCCTCCTGCAGCGACGCATCTTGCGTGTCTCCGACGAAGGCTCGGACGTCTGCGTCGTCGACCTGGTCGCCGAGCCCTTTTCGGCGCTGGAGCCTCCGCGCCTGACGAGGCTGGACGATGCGGAGATCGCGGTCGACTCGATGCACGAGATTCTCGCGGCCAAGCTGACTGCGCTGCTGGGCCGTACAGAACTGCGCGATCTCGTCGATGTCATGGCCTTGCTCGACGCCGGGACCGACCTGGCAACCGCCCTGCGGGACGCGCCCAAGAAGGATGCAGGATTTTCCGCGCTGACGCTCGGCTGGGTGCTCCACGGCTTTGAGAGCGCACCCCTGGCGCGGGCGCTGGGATGGAGCGACAAACAGGTCGCCGACATTGAGGCGTTCCGCGTGCAGTTGATCGAACGGTTGACCAAGATGGCCACACCCGACTAGATGGCATTCGCCGCCGGTATGCGCCTCGGCGCCTACGAAATCGTCGCGCCGCTCGGCGCCGGCGGGATGGGCGAAGTCTATCGGGCGCGCGATGCGAAGCTTGGACGGGACGTCGCGCTGAAAATCCTGCCGTACAGCGTCGCGCAGGATGCCGAGCGCGTCGCCCGTTTCAAGCGCGAAGCGCAGGTGCTCGCGTCGCTCAATCATCCACACATCGCCGCCATCTATGGCTTCGACGAATCCGACGGGACCCAATTCCTCGTGCTCGAGCTCGTCGAAGGCGAGACGCTCGCCGATCGGTTGAAGCGGGGACCGATTCCCGCGGACGAAACGATCGTGATCGCGCGCCAGATCGCCGAGGCGCTCGCAGAAGCCCACGAAAAAGGGATCATCCACCGCGACCTCAAACCGGCGAACATCGCGCTGAGCGGCCACGATCAAGTGAAGGTGCTCGATTTCGGCCTCGCGAAACTGACCGCGACGCCCGGCGGCGGTGGATCCTCGAGCGTCTCGATGTCGCCGACGCTGACGACGCCCGCGATGCTGACGGGCGTGGGGATGATCCTCGGGACAGCGGCGTACATGGCGCCCGAGCAGGCGAAGGGACGCGAGGCGGACAAGCGTTGCGACGTGTGGGCCTTCGGCTGCGTCGTCTACGAAATGCTGACGGCGAAGCGGGCGTTCGAGGGCGAGGACATCACCGACACGATTGCGGCAGTCATGCGCGGCGAACCGAACTGGAGCCTCTCGGCATAGTGCCCGATCTTGTGCGATTGGGCGGGGATACTTGGATAGGTCTTCCGTTGGGCTGAACTGTGCCGGGTTTACGAAGATACTCACGACGAGCGCGTCGCACCGTAATCGGGCGGCTCGAATGAGGGAACGGTGGCCGTCATGCAGCGCACCCATCGTGGGGACGAACCCGATGGTCACACCCTCCCGGCGTAATCGTTCGCTCCACGCAGTCATGGAGCGTGCTGTGCGAATAATCTTCATGAGCCTGGTGGCGGGCTGCAAGCAGGGCGAGACCCATAGCGGGTCGAGGGCTGGGGAAACAGGAGGCGGACCTCAAGTTTATGCAACATCAAGGGAAAGATTCTGAAAGCTCATTACATTGAGCTTAGT
>JAYVMG010000224.1:0-10956 GCA_043759095.1 Acidobacteriota bacterium
GCGAATCGCGTGCAGGCGGTCGCGAAGCGCGTGGATGGCGTTGGTGACGTGGTCGTGAGCCATGCAAGCGGCAGGGCGCACATCACCTATGACTCGACAAAGACCAGTCCGTCCGCAATCGCAGACGTCGTGACACACGGCGCCGGATTCAAATCGGAGGTCACGACATGATGCTCCGTTCAGGCGCTGCGCTCATCGTCTGTTTCGGTGTGCTGGCGAGCGGGCGGCTGGCATCCGCGTCGGGGCACGGACCGATGTTCGGCATGACCACTCCGACGAATGCGGCGGGAGGGTGGGCCATCGACTTCGGCACGATGGGTCGGATCGGCCAGCCGGACAACTCTGCAACCAGCCGGACGATGCTCACTTTCGGCATCACCGAGGATCTGCAGGTCTCGGGCTCCGTGCCGTATGTCTTCGGGTCGGCAACGCTGCCTGCGGCCCGGATGACCGGCATGATGCCCGGCGGTGGCGACCTCGAAGGGATCGTCGCGTGGCGCTTCCAGCGTCAGGGCACGAACGTCGGCGCGCGGTTCGAGAGCACCGCGTATGGCGGCATCATCGTCCCCGGTCCTCAAAAGCCGGCCGGCGTCGTCGGTACCTTCGATCGCGCGGCTGGCCTCTACACCGGCGCCGCGACCGGCTTTGCGTCGCGCGGGACGTATGTGTGGGTCGGCGCAGGGTACACACGTTTTGCCGAGACGTCAGTGAGTGATCGTCGGCCGTCGGTTGTGTCATACAGCGCCGTGTGGGGCTATCGTCCTCCAGCGATGCGGAAGGAATATCCGCATTGGGACTGGCGCGTGTTCGCCGAGATGACGGGGGAGAAGTCGTCGACCGCACAGCATTTCGGCGCGCCGATGCCTGGCACCGACGCGCACCAGATCTTTATTGGTCCCTCGGTGCTGGGCATCTATAAGAACTACGCAATCGAAGCCGGCGTGCAGCTACCCGCCTACCGGAACGCGGGAGCACGCCTGAAAGAAGAGAAGTTCCGGTACGCGACGAATTTCAGCTATTTCTTTTGACCATCGGAGAAGCCACATGAAACGTTTGCTGTTACTGGTACCCGCGCTGGCGCTCGTCACCTCGGTGAACGCCTTTGCCGAATTCAGACAGATCGATCTCAGCATCTACGGCATGGATTGAGCGATTTGTGCCCACGCCGTGAGCGTGGCTCTGCAGAAGATCGATGGCGTCGACACCGTGAAAGTGACGTTGAACGACGGGAAAGCGACCGTCACGTTGAAGCCGCTGAATAAGGTCACGCTGGCGCAGGTGCGGATCGTGATCGAGAAGAACGGCTTCACGCCTAAGACTGCAACCGTGTCCGCCGAGGCGGAGGTGGTCGCCGGCCCGAGTGGTCAGCCGCAGCTTCGTCTGAGTGGGACGAATGAAACGTTCCCAGTGTCGAGTGGGACAGGGGATACGGTTCGAACGGATCTGAAGAAACACGTAGGTACACGTGTGCTGGTCCAGGGCACTGTGGCGCCACTCAAAGAAAACCCGACGGGGATGATCGAGGTGAAAGACGTCAGGCCTGTCACACGATAGGTCGGCGGCACTCGATGGTTGATGTTGCGCTTCATCGGCCAAGAGTATTCGGCTATCTGTCGCTGTTCACATCGTTGAGCACGCTGCTGTGCTGCGCGCTTCCGTCGCTGCTGGTGTTGTTCGGCCTCGGGGCGACCGTCGCGTCGTTTCTGTCAGCGGCGCCGTGGCTCGTCACGCTATCCCGCCACAAGGCCTGGGTCTTTGCGGCGAGCGGCACGTTGATCGCGCTGTATGTCTACAGCGTCGCGCCGCGCCTGCGGGGCGAGCTTGAGCCCTGTTCGCCAGACGACCCCACCGCGTGCGACACGGCCGACAGATTCAGCCGTGTCGTCCTGTGGATATCCGGTCTGATTTACCTTGTCGGTTTCTTCACGGCGTACGCTCTGGGGCCGTTTCTTGTCCGGTTCGGATAGCAGCGGTAGCGTCGACGGGCGCGAAGGTCTGCAGAACCAGACGACATAGACCTTCCGGTCGGTCCGGACCGCGGTTCACGGGACGAAGCGCAGTATTTTTTGGCGGAGGGAGAGGGTTTTCAAGACCACCGCTATCGACCACTCGGCCATCCCTCCGCGTCGAAATGTCGCCAGAATTCGCGCGGCTCCCCGTGCTAAAGAGCTGCGGATCGGCCTGGTGACTGCTCCCGGCTCGAAAGTGCTCAGGCTCGCGTCCGTTACATGCGCGATCGCCGCCGAATGAGCGAAAAGCCGTCGGCCCGCGCCGCCACGTATAGGTCGGTATCGAGCAGTCGACCGAACAACTGCAACGGCTCGACTCCCCGGACGAGGAAGTGGTCGTAGGCCGCTCCCTGCGTCGCATAATCAAACTGGTCCGGTCTCCACTCGGACGGAAATGTCGGCGGCGGAGGCGCCTTGTACTCGACCGGTGAATGAGGTGTCAGCGCGAACGAGAAATTGGTCGCTCCGCCACGCGCCATTGCGAGCACCGCGCTCGAGTGGAGATAAACAGGGTGCGTGACGACGCGGGAGCCGGGATCGAAGATCAACCCCATGATCATGGGCTTCTCGGCAGTGACCGCCAGCATCACGTCGAGCGCCTTCGACTCGCGGTCGAATTGTGCAAAGCCGTCTGCGAGCGACACGGCGCTCAGTATCGCCGCCAACGCTGCCGCGATCGTCAGCGCCTGCGCGGCCCGAGGCCGCACCGCTGGCACGCAGGCGAGCACCAGCGGAGCGGCCAACTGCGCATATCGCGTATTCACGTAGTAGGCGTAGCCACGAATGTCGAAGGGCGCGACGAAGAACAGGGTGAGAGCGAGCACGGCGAGCGCCGCGACCCGCCATCGTTCGACCGCCGACTCGCGATCCTCCTCGAGCCGGGCCCAAGTCAATCCGGCCACGAGCCCGCCGATGGCGCACACGCACGCCGCATAGAAACCATACCGATCCGTTCCGTCGCGGAGCATATTGGCCAGAACCTGCGGTAGTTCGGCGAGATTTTGGGCGAATGGCTTGTACGAGAGATTCTGTTTCGAGAACACCGGTCCCCACGCCTGCCACGGCGCTCCGTAAGCGATCTGGCTCGGTTGGCCAAGCCGAAGCGCTACCCAGCCGACGAATAGGGAGGCGGCGGGAACGGCGCCGGCAATCGCGAAGCGGCGCGCCCGCAGCCAGTTCTCGCCAGGCGCGCGCGTCATGCACAACAGGAGCGGCGCCGCGACCGACACGAACGCAAATGCAAGAACGTGAAACAGCAGGACTGCGGTCAGCAACACCGCCAGCCAAATAGCCATCAGCGTGCGGCGGCGTGTGTCGGCCACCGCCCGCACACACAGACCGCACGACACATATGTCAGGGGCAACGCTGCGCAGAAATTGATAAATCCCCACGCGAGGTTGTCGCCGTAGGCAAACGGCAGAGAGAGGAGCGACGGCCAGGCTGGACGGCCGAGGCTCCTGAGCAGAAATGCCATCGAGAGAGGCATCGCCATGACGTATGCGCTCAGGAAAATCTTGTTCGCAACCTCGAGTCCGGTGAGCCGCGATAGCGCGCCAACGATCACGTAGTACCCCAGGTACGGCGTGACGGTATCCCGCACCTGGAACAGGCGCGGGTAGACCGTCGAGGGATCGCCCAGCCGGCTCAGGACTGAGATCAGGTGAAGATGTTGGGGCTGATCGACGAAAGGCAGATAGTGGGTTGTCCATAGCGGCGCGACGCCCGCGACAACCGCGAGAAAGTAGGCGAGCCTATCCGTTCGCATGCGGGTGCATCGTACTCGGCCGACTAGGCTCGTTGGTCGCGGATCCCCGGCGAAGCGCGACGCAGTACCACCCCACGAGGATCAGGTTGCGCGACATCACCGCGACCAGCGCCCAGCCATGGCCTGGTGCATGCTGCTCAAGCGCCGGAGAAAGATACGGATAGACGACGGTCGTCAGGACGCCAATCGCAAGGACGAACACGACGTCAGGCGGTCTGTCGGCGGTCAGCGCAAGCAGCGGCGCGATCCACAGCATGAACTGCGGCGAAAGCACCTTACTTGCGATCAGGAGCCCGATCGCACCGCCGAGCGCGGCGTAGTCGAGCGATCGGGCGTACGGCCGGTCGCGCTGTTCGACCGGTCGGCGCCCAAACACGGGAGCGATCGCGAGCACCTGCGGCAGCAGCGCCAGTACGAGCATGAGTGGCAGCGAGAGCGCGGCGAACGCGGACGGTAGGGGGCCGACCACCTGAAATGACCCGAAATTGAAAGTGGAACGAACGCTTGTCAGGCCGACGCGCCCCAGCGCGAGCGCGAGGGTCGCCCAGGTGCTCTCGACCTGGATCCCTCGTGCCGTGTAATACGTGAGAGAGGACAGCGCGTTCGATCGCGCTAGCGGCACCACTGGCAGCGACACGATCAACGCGCCCGCCGCGACGGACAGACCAACAATGGCGGCATGCCTCACGCCACCGCGTCGCTCGCCGGATCCGAGCCAGATGGGGACGAGGGCCAGCGGCCAGAGCTTCACCGCGCCGGCGGCGCCAAGCAGCGCGGCGGACACCGGAAGACGCTGTCGATGCAGGCAGTAAATCGCCGCGAGGACCAGCGTCGCCGGCACCAGATCGAACCGGGTGTAAAGAATCGGATAGAGCGCCGCGGTGACAAGCGTATAGAGCATGGAGGCGCGAACGGCTGGCGGGGAGCCGCGCGCGCGCATTGTTGCGCATTTCAGCACAAGCACACACGTCGCGAGATCGAAACAGGCCATCTCGATCGCGAACATCAGCCGATACCTGGCGGCGCCGCCGACCAGCAGCGGCAGCAGAAAAATCGGAAACGCTCCAGGCGGGTACTCGGGCTGAGACGCCAGATATGCGCTTCCCGACAACCACTGCTGCGCGTAATGAAGGTACCAGTCGGGATCGAAACCCGTGCCCCATCCGAGTACTCGCAGCTGCAGGGCCCGGACGATGATCCAGAAGACGACGACCACGATTACGGGATGGCGCTTCGTTGGACCCCTATAATATCAGCCGAACGTGACAAGCCAAGGGCCGATCCTCCGCGTCACGGTCATGCGGATCGCTCTTCTCGCTGCCGTCATCACGCTCAGTCAGATCGGTTTCTTCCTCAGCGCCGCGCCAGGCCGCAGCCTCGGCGAGCGCTACGTCTCCGGATTCCAGTGGGACAGCGTGTGGTACGCCGACATCGCACGACGCGGCTACATCAGCACAATTCCGCCGGTGCCCAACGGTGCGTACTCGAACGTGACGCATTTCCCCGCCTACCCCATGGCCATTCGTGCTGTGCGAGCGCTTGGGATCGACGACCGTGTGGCGTCGCTCGTCACCGCACAGTTGTTTGCATGGGGCTTCTGGATATACGTGCTTCTGACGTTGAAGCGCTGGTCCCTCGGCGCGCCGGTGTCGACACTCGTCGTCATGGCGATCGCCGCCCATCCGGCGGCGTTCTTTTTGGTCACGGCTTATTCCGAAGCGATGTTCTTGATGGCGGCGTTCGGGTGTTGGTTCTGGTCGCTGCGGAGCGGGCCTCTCGCCACCGTTCTGGCGGCAGCGCACGGGTTCATCCTGACGGCAACGAGAATAACCGGCACGGTCGCCGCCGCCGCGCCGCTCGTCGACGCGGCGATCGCACGGACGTCCGGACGCCAAGTCAGCGGGGGGCTAGCGCGGGCCGCCGTCATCACCGCGCTCTCGGTCTCCGGTACGTTGCTCTTCTTCGCCTTTTGCGCGTGGAGGTTCGGCGCGTGGGACTTCTACCAAATGCGGCAGCAGATCGGCTGGGGCCACCGAGCCGACTATCTGGCGGCGTTCCATCCGTCCGCATATCGGCTGTTCATTCCTGACTGGCGCGACGAAGCGCAACTCGGGGCGTTCGAGAACCCCTACGTGCTCGCCGCCATTGTCATCTACGCCGCGATCTGGGCGCGGATTCGGAAGCCGGCCGAAAGCCTTTCGCTCGTGCTCATGGCCGCAGCTGTCTTGTACCTCACCATCTGCGCGGTCTTTCACACTCGGTTCCCAGCGATGGCGCGGTACCAGTTCCCAATCCACGCGATGATCGTGATCGCGTACGCTGACGTGTTGCGGTCAGCGCGCGGCGCACCCCCCTGGGTGAGCGGCCTGAGCGCCGCACTGCTCGTTGCGCTGGCGCTGGCGTCGCTCAGGCTGCAGTGGGATCTCGCGTCTATGTTTGCGCACGGCCTGCGGGTCCTATAGTTGGACGGCGCGCGTCGGTAACCGCCTGAATGAGCGCCGCCAGGGGTGCGACGCACAGGGCCACCGCGGGCATCAGAAAGCGATTGCCGTAGTGCGACGCGGGCCACTCGCGGTAGGTCGCGTAGAACAAAACAGCGCCAGCGAAGCCGTCGCGATGTGCAGCGTGAGGCGAGGCTTTGTACGCGCCAGGCATACAACGCCGACGAGTGACATCAACGTCATGGGGCTGGTCATCAACAGGCCATGCCGTCGATCGAGCAACTGGCCGCGCATGCCGTTCACGAACGGCTCGGTGAAGTCGGTGCGCTGCGAATACACCGTCGGGTGAAGGCCGTTGAAGTAGGCGATCCGATCGTCGCTCGTGATCCGGGCGCGCTCGCGTTCAATCGTTTCCAGTTCTCGGCGCTGGCATGCCCCAGGCTTCGATGAACGGCGCCGAGACGATCGGCATCAGAATCGGATGCTTCGGCACGATCCTGCCGTCCTTGGAAAGCGCGACGTTGCCGCTCAGCGCGCTTGGCGGGAGTTGGTTGCTGAGGTCCAGATCGCGGTCCCGCAGCAGCGAGATCGCCGTTGCGTAGTAGTACGGACAGTCGCCGCGCAGGTACGGTCCCCCGTCGTATCCCCGTGCGATGATGACCAGGTTTATGGCGGTGGGCAGGATGACGGCAACGAGGACGGCGGTGTGCTTCACGCGCTCGCGCATTGTAACTTGGGCGTTCTGGGGAACGCTGCTGGTCGGGTTTGCGCTTCGTGCGTGGCTTGCCGTGACCGATGACGGGATCTATTGGCCGGACGAGGTGTATCAGAGCTTCGAGCCTGCCCATCGTCTCGTATTCGGTTACGGCCTTGTCAGCTGGGAATTCGTCCAGGGAGCCCGCAATTGGACGCTGCCCGCGCTGGTCGCCCTCCTCATGAAGCTCTCGGAGACGGTGGGCTTCCACGAACCGCGCGAGTACATCACGGTGGTGAAGATCTTCTTCGCCCTGTGGGCCACCGCGACGGCCTGGGCCGCGTACCGAATGGCGCGTGCCGCGGGTGCGGAAGGCGTCACGGCCCCGGTCGCGGGAGCTCTGTGCGCCCTGACTGCGCCCGCCATCTATTTTTCAGCGCGCGCGTTCAGCGAGACGGCGTCGGCGCTGCCGGCGGTGCTCGGCCTTGCGTTCGCCTTGAAGAAGGCCCCTCGGCGCTGGGAACTGTTGCTGGGCGCTTCGCTCCTCGGATTGGCGGTCATGCTGCGTCTCCACAGCGCCCTGTTTTGTCTCGGCCTACTGGCGATTCTCGCGTCGCGCGGCGAGTGGCGTCGCGCGATCGAGGCGGGCGGCGCACTGCTGTTCTGGGCGTTCCTGCTCGGACTCGTCGATCATCTGACCTGGTCGACTGCGCCAGGCGCGACCTGGGACGGTTGGTTCAATTCGCCTCGGAGGTACCTGGTCTTCATACTGGTCGAGGGGGGGTCACGATCGTGGGGCGTCTCGGATGCCGGCTACTACTTCAGGCATCTGTTCCTGACGATGCCGGCGCTGTCGATTCTCCTCGGCCTGCTATCGATCGCGGCGTTGCGCCGGGGAACCGGCCTGGCGCTCACAGTATTCGCGTTCCTGGCGCTGCACACCTGGATCGGCCACAAAGAACTGCGATTCGTCTACCCGGTCCTTCCCTTGCTCTGCGCGCTCGCCGGCGTGGGTCTCTCGACGCTGCCGAGGCGTGTCGTGCCATACGCGATCGCTGTGACGACCGTCGCCGCGCTCTGGTCAGCCGTGCGTTTCCAGTCGCTCACCATGGGCGACGTCGGACAGTACCCGGATCGCCGGACCGTCAGCGCGTTCGACGACATGGGGCCGGTCAATCGCATGCTGCTCGCGGCCCACGATCGGCCAGACATGTGTGGATTGCGCGTCGACGTCGTCCCACTCGCGTGGAGCGGCGGCTCGACGTATCTGCATCGGCGCGTGCCGCTCTACGACCTCGGCCAGCCACCGACGGATCTCCGGCGGTTCAACTACGTGATCGCCTGGGACTCGTCGGGACCCCCAGGCGTGGTCGTGGCTCGCGACCCGCGAGTGCCGCAGATCGTCCTACGGCGCCTGCCCATCGCCACCTGTACTCCTGACCCAGGTTACTCTTGGCGGCTGCCGTAGATCGGTTTCTGGATCAGACACGAACGAGTCAACAGCGCGTCAGGGCGCTGATCGTCAACGATCCGGCCCTGTCAAGGCGGCTTCGCCCTTCATGATAAAGATCGTCGGTCGCCGCAGACGATTTTGTGCTCGGACATCTCGACGCAAATTTGCCTGGTCCATAGTCGCGGCCGACTCATGCCATGTGGATTCACGGGGCCGTGCGGGCGGTCTCGCTCAACGTCCCCGCGTATCGAGGGGCCAGACAACTCGCGGGCTGTTCCGAGCGTGACGGCAGCGGCGACGGTGGAGCAACTCCCGCGAGCTGTTGACCGTCGGTCATCGCAACGATGACCGCGCGATCGGGGTCATCCGATCGCTGTGTGAATCTATGAGCAGCCTTTTCGCACATCCTTCTTCGGCGATAGCATGAGCCTAGAATGAACGTCGTGCGGTCGCAATCGGCCCTCGCGCCACTCGCCGTCCTTTTCATCGCCTTGGCCGTCTACGGCACTGTCGCCGGCCGGCGATTGGCGGCGCAGTCCCCGGATCCGCATTTCGTTGCGCAGGCTGCCGCGTGGCTGAAGGGGCGGCTCGAGCTCGATCGCTGGCCGGAGGGCGCCGACGATCCGGCCGTCGTGGAACGCGTACTCCTCGAGGATGGCACGACGGTCAGAGGGCGACGGCTCGTGACCCGTCAGACGTTTCGTGTTGTCGGCGACGGCGAGATCGCAGCGGCGAGAATTCGCGCGTCCCGCGGCGTTGAGTACGACGTCGCCTTTCCGCCATTTCCCACGGTCGTGCTTCTGCCTCTCGTTCTGCTCTTCGGGTCGGCCGCCAATGACGTTGTGGCAACTGCGATCCTCGGTGCGCTGGCGCCCGCGTTGTTTCTGATGATCCTTCGACGGCTGCGCGAGCGAGGCTTGTCAACGAAATCACCGCGCGACGAGCTGTGGCTGACCGTGTTATTGGCGTTCGGTAGCGTATTGTTTTTTAGTGCGGTCCAGGGCCGCGTCTGGTACACGGCTCATGTGATCGCCGTCGACCTGTCGTTGCTGTACGTGTGGGCCGCAATCGATGCCGATCGTCCGCTCCTCGCCGGAACGTGCCTCGGGCTCGCCGTCCTGACGCGCGGCCAGCTGCTGTTCATGTTCCCATTCTTCGTCGCGGAGATGTGGCGGACCGGTCGTCGAGACAAATTGCATCGATGGGTTGCGTTCGCCACGCCTCTCGTCGTCTTGGCAGCCTTCGCGATGTGGCACAATTACGCGCGGTTCGGCGACCCCTTGGAGTTCGGTTACAATTATCTTGCTGTCCGCCAGCAATCGGACATTGAAAGATTCGGGCTGTTCAGCCCGCACTACCTCAGTCGCAATCTTGTTGCGGCGTTCCTGCTCGTTCCTGAGGTGAGCGGTCAGGCACCGTACATCCACATCTCCGGCCACGGCCTTGCGATGTGGGTCACGACGCCGCCGCTCCTTCTGCTGCTAACGTTTCGACCGCGTGGGGGGTTCCATCGCGGCCTGTGGATCTCGGCGGCGTCTGTCGCGGTGTGGAGTCTGTTCTATCAGAATACGGGATGGGTGCAGTTCGGTTACCGCTTCAGCCTCGATTACCTCGTATTCCTGATCTTGCTGCTGGCAGTGGATGCACGTCAGCTGACATCGATCGCTCGCGGTCTGATTGTGATCGCGGTGGCAATTAATTTCTTCGGCGCCGTGACATTCGGCCGATATCAGCAGTTCTATCGATCGGATGCGGCCGCCTACCGAGCCTTGGTCCGCGACTGAACATAGGTTGACCGTAGGGCCTCGCGGCCAACGATCCCCGCAATGTTTCTTCGCCGATGAGGCTTCGATCACATGGAGTGAAGGGTCCTCTCGATTGAAGGGATCAGAGACGCGACGCTCGATCGGATGGACGCGGCAGTGAACAGTGGTCCTGGGGCGTCCCGTGCCAGTACAATGCCGCGGTCAGCATGAGGCCGAAGGACCGGGCGCCAACGATCCTTCGAACAAAGAGGTAGCCGTGACCTCGCTGCGAAGAGCGCCAGCCAGACTAGCGGTCGTGGGACTGCTGGTCGTTGCCACTTGGGAAATCGCGGTCCTTGCTCGTGCTCGGCGGTCGGCGCCGTCGCCCGAGGACTGGAAGGCCGCCACCGCGGCGATTCCTTCGACACTCGCCAAAGATGCGCTGATCGTTTTTGCGCCGCGCTGGATCGATCCGGTCGGACGGCTGTGGCTGGGCGATCGGATCTCGCTGGAAAAGGTCGGGCGGATGGACGCCGTCCGCTACCGCGAGATCTGGGAAGTTTCGATTCGCGGCGCCTCGGCGCCGGAGGTGCGCGAGCAGGATGCCGTCTCCGAGCAGAACTTCGGCACGATCCGCGTCAGACGATTCGTTCGGAACGCGCCTACGGTCTCGTGGGACCTCGCGGCCGAGTCAAAGATCTGCGAAGTCGATTTTGAGCCTCGCCGCGGCATCCTCCTCGAGCTGAGCCATCAATATGCACAGTCGCGCCGGGTTTTTCAGCAGGTCAGCCTGGGAACGGAGCTCCAACTGTACGCCGGTCTGGCGGGCATTCAGGCGCGTGCCGACA
>JAYVMG010000225.1:0-25296 GCA_043759095.1 Acidobacteriota bacterium
GAAGCCGCGCGGCTCGCCGTGCACCGCGCCATGCTGAAGCTGGCGGAGGCGATGAGAGATGCCGGACGCTAAAGACATCCTGATGTCGCTTGTCGGGCGGGTCGCGGATGGTCAGCCGATTGACTGGAGTCGTGCCGAATCGACGCCGATGAGCGAGGACGAGCGGTCGCTGCTCGCCCAGCTGAAGGTGCTCGACGGCCTGCACCAGCTCCATCGATCGGTTCCGGCCGTTTCGTCGTCGCGAACGCCTGATTCGTCTCACACCGTTGATCTCCATGTCGATCCGCGCGCGGCGCCGATCGACATGGCCGAGACGAAGGTCGGGACCTCGGAGATGCCGATTCCGCAGCATTGGGGTCCCCTCGAGATCCGCAGCGTGCTCGGCATCGGCGGATTCGGCGTCGTCTACCGCGCCTGGGATCCGCATCTGGCGTCGGAAGTCGCGCTCAAGGTGTTGACGCGCGAAAAGTCGAGCGCCGGCGAGACGGTGATCAAGGAAGCGCGGCACCTCGCGCGTGTCCGCCATCCCAACGTTGTCTCGATCTACGGCGCGGATCGCTGGGAGGGCGAGATCGGCCTGTGGATGGAGCTCGTCCGCGGGCGCACGCTGAAACAGCTGGTCAAACAGCAAGGCACGTTCGGCGCGCGGGAGGCGGCACTCGTCGGCCTCGACCTGACGCGCGCGCTCGCGGCGGTCCACGGCGCCGGGCTCGTGCATCGCGACGTGAAACCGCACAACGTGATGCGCGACGAAAGCGGACGCATCGTGCTGATGGATTTCGGCGCAGGCGTCGACATGCAGGAGCTGACCACGGGATCGCAGAGCAAGTTCATCGGCACGCCGCTCTACATGGCGCCCGAGCTGTTCGATCGGCAGCAGCCCTCCGCGCAGACCGATCTCTACTCGCTCGGCATCCTGCTCTATCACCTGGTCACCGGGTTGTACCCGCTCGACGGTTCGAGCCCGAGCGACATGCATGTGAAGCATCAGCGCGGCGAGCGTCGCCGGCTGCGCGATGCGCGTCCCGATCTGCCGACCGAGTTCGTGCGCATCGTCGAACGCGCGATCGAGCCGACGGCGACGGCGCGCTACGGATCCGCCGGTGAGCTGGAATCGGATCTCGCGCAGTTCGTCGTGCGCGACGAGCGGCTGGCGGAGGCGGTGCCGTCCGCGGCTGGCGCGCCGCCGAGGCGCGGGGGCGTGTCGCGGTCCGCGCTGGCGCTCGCGGCCGCCGCAGTGGTCGTCGTTGCCCTGGCCGGCGTGGCGGCGCTCCGCTTCGCGCCGTCGCGCGCGGCTCCTGTGACGCCGTCGGCGCCGGTCATCCGATCGCTCGTGGTCCTGCCGCTGCGCAACGCATCCGGTGATCCGGCGCAGGACTATTTCGTCGACGGCATGACGGAGCTGTTGACGGCCGACCTGTCGGGCGTTTCCGCGCTGCGTGTGATCGCCGACAGCGCTGCCGGGCGATACCGGAACGCGAAGAAGTCCGGCGCGGAAATCGGCCGCGAGCTCCACGTCGACGGTGTCGTCGAAGGATCGGTGTCGAGGTCAGGCAACCGCGTGAGAGTGACGCTTCAGGTCATTCACGCCGGCACGAACCTGAGCGTGTGGGGATCGTCGTTCGAGCGCGAGGCGGGCGACGCGTTTCGTCTGCAGGCCGAAATCGCGCAGACGGTGGTGACGCAGGTCCGGAGCGCGATCACGGCGGGCGAGCAACAGCGGCTCGCGCGCGTCTACGTGCCCAGCGCCGAGGCACAGGACCTGTACTTGCGCGGCCGCTACCTGATACACACATACGCTGGCGATCAGCTGCCCCAGGCTCGCGTGTTGTTCGAACGCGCGGTGCAGGTGGATCCGCAGTACGCGCTGGCATGGACGAGCCTGGCCCGCTGTTACACCCTGATGCAGGGATACGGCCTCCTGTCTCCCGCGGAATCGAAGCGGCTCGGGTCGGCCGCCGCGAGCCGGGCGATCGCGATCGATTCGAACATGTTCGAAGCCCACAGCACGCTGGCCGAGGCCTTGTTCAAGTTCGATTGGAATTGGAACGACGCGGACGCGCACTACCGGCAGGCGCTCGCGGCCAATCCAAGTTTCAGCCTGGGCCGGACACAGTACGCGCGTTTCCTGTCCGCGGCGGGACGTGTGGAGCAAGCGGTCGATGAGGCCAGGCGCGCTGAGCAATCGGATCCGATCTCCACGGACGTCAAAGGCACGCTCGCGATGATGTTGTTCTATCAGCGGCAGTACGCCGCCGCGGCAGCCAAGGCGGAAGAAGCGATTGCGCTCGACGGCCAGCAGCCGGGTTCACATTTCATTCGGGGCCGGGCGCTGGCGGGAATTGGCCGGCTCGACGAAGCAGCTCGGGAGATGGAAACCACCGTTCGGCTGAGCGGCGATCAGCCCGGCCAACTCGCCGAGCTCGGGAGGGTGTACGCCTTGGCTGGACGCCGGCCGGAAGCGGAAGCGATCCTGAGCCGCCTGACCTCGGCGCCGCAATCGCCGCTGGGATTTGTCGCGGCGCAGGACGCCGCCTATGTGCAGCTGGGACTCGGCCGTCGGACCGAGGCGCTGACCGGACTGGAACGAGGCGTCGATCAGCGTTCGGAGCGAGTGCTCTGGATCCGAGTCGACCCGCGGCTCGATCCGTTGCGCGGCGATGCGAGATTCGAGCGGTTGATCCAGAAGCTCGGTGGATTGACGACGGCGCGATGACCGGCGGGCTATATGACACGGCGGGCTATATGTCTTGACCGGCCGTGATCGACCCCATAAGCTACACGACCTACCCCCAGCCCATCAATTCGGTTCATTGAAGGACGGCGCCCCATGGCCAAGAAAAAGGCGAAGAAGAAAACCACTGCGGCATCGAATCTCTTCTCGCTCATCGCCGTGCATCGCGAGCTGAAGAAGGCGCGGATGCGTCTCGCCAATCAGCCGAAGACCGCGGCCGCGATCCTGCTGGCCCAGGACCTCAGGAACGCAAGCAACCTGCTCGCCTGCGATCAAACCATGTCGCCGAACATCGCCTGAGCCTGGGCCTCATGGCGCGCCGACAACCGCCGCGACGGTTCCGCCGCTCGCCGCATCTCGTCATGTACTGGCGCGGCCGGTGGTTCTTCGTCCACAACTACGCCACCGGTCGCGTCGCGACGTTGCCGGCTGCCGCGGCGCCGGTGCTTCAGTTCTTCGACGGCTGGAGCACGGCCGCCGCGTACGCGACGAACGCGGGCGTGTCGACAACCGCGGCCCAGACCGCCATCTCTCAGCTCCTCGCCAACGAATTTCTGCATTCGTCGACGCGGCGGCCATCGCCGAACGAGGAGGCGATGACGCGGTGGGACCGCTGGAATCCAGCCGCTGGGTTCTTTCACGACGCCACGCGCGATGTGCGTTTCGTGGATCCGATCGAGGGCGGACGCGCCCTGCGGCAGAAGGCCAGAACCGTTCCGCCGCCGCCGCCCATCAAGCGCTACCCGCGAGCCAGAACCTACGACTTACCGCGAGTGGAAACGTCCGGCGAATTCCCACAGGTGCTGCTGACTCGACGGACGTGGCGGCAATTCGGCAAACGCCCGCTGCCGCTGGCGTCGCTCGCGGCCCTGCTTGGCTACACCGGCGGCGTCCACAAATGGGCGAGAACCGGAAGCGACGAGCGCATGCCGCTTAAGACGTCGCCGTCCGGCGGGGCGCGTCATCCGATCGAACTGTACGTGTGGGCGCGGCGCGTCGCGGGCCTTCCCGCAGGCCTCTATCACTATGGAGGCGATCGACACCAGCTCGAACGGATCAGATCGCCGCGTGCGCGCGTGGGGATCGAGCGCTACCTGCCCTCGCAACCGTGGTACGACGGGGCCGCGGCCATCATCTTCTTTTCCGCCGTCTACGAACGATACCTGTGGAAGTACACCTCTGCGCGTGCGTATCGCGCGACGCTCATCGAAGCCGGGCACCAGTGCCAGACCTTCTGCCTGGCAGCGACCTGGCTAGGGCTGGCGCCGTTCTGCACCATGGCGCTCGCGGATTCCAACATCGAACACGATCTCGGCCTTGATGGCATCGCGGAGTCCGTGCTTTACGCGGCGGGTGTGGGCGTGCGGCCATCCGGCGCGGACGTTCAATCGATGCCGGCGGGTTCTCCGCCGATGCGCGTGCAGGCCAATCGCCGGGTGTTCAAGCCATGCTGATCCAGATCGAGACCATCGTCTTCAATCACGATCCCAACTCCGCCGTCGCCGACGCGTTGAATATCCGCGTCGACGCCGCGCAACCGGCGCCAGGCTGGGTCCGCGGCGCAGCATCGAGTGCGGCCGCCTACGCGCTCGCGCCGGCCGCCGGACGGCCGCTCACCATTGAGGCCACCTTTTCCTTCCCGGGAACGCTGGCGCTGCCCACCGGCGCCGCATCCGTGATGGTGCGCGCGATCCCGGCGGACAACGGCGCGCTGCTCGGTGCGGTCGACGCCACACCGGTCGCGGTGCCTGCTGGCGCTGGTGCGGCCACCGTCGCCGTTCAACTGCCGCTGGTCAACGCCGGGATCTGGGCGACGGGTATCGGCCGCTACGACGTGGCGTGGCAATGGCAGGTCCAGCTGACGCCGAGCTCGCCGTGGATCGATTTCGATCAGAGCGCTCACACGATTTACGTGACGCTCGCCGCTCCGGGCCTGCCATGGTCGCAGGCCACCGACGCGCCGCACCAACTGTTGTGGCCCTGGACGGCCGCGCTCGATTTCGCCTGCCAATGGGCACAGGGCGTGAAGCTGACCGGAACGGTCGCCGCGGCGTCGGGTCATGTCGCGCAGGCGATCGAAGACGCGATCTACAGCCTCGGTGACCGCAAGGGCCTGCCGATGGTCTACCAGGGGATGGCCGAGTGGGTGCTGGAAACAGGCAGCGCGCCTGTCTTCTCCTTGACACCGTTCATTCAGATCCTCAACGGGACGCTTCCGATGGGCAAGTTCCCGACCCTGAATTGCACCGACTGCGCGACCGCAGTGGCGACGTTCGCGAACGTCCTCGGCTGTGATTTGGCTATCAGGCGAATCTCGCCCCCGGAGCGTGCGGTTCAGTTCAAGACAAACGCGGTCGTGCCGATTGGCGTCGACCCGTCACAGGCCGGCACGGAGAAGTTTGCCTACCACGACGTGCCGGTGAGCATCGCTGCGACGGACGCGATGGAACACGTCTACGACGCGTGCCTGATGATTGATCGGGACAGCAATCCCGCCAGACGCAAGAGCGCCGACTACAAACTGGCGAACGGACTGATGCGCGGCGCCTTCGCGAAGGCCCAGCCGAAACACGACAAGTACGTGCACCGGTTGATTACACGCCGGACTGTCGCGAAATGCGAAGCCGGTGCCCGTACGATGCCGGACCTCGATGTCAGCACTGGCCCGCCGGCGATTTCGCAGCCGGATCTCCAGCTCTGGGGCGAGTACGTCACCCGGATCGCGCATCTCGCGCCGGCTCCGGCCGTCGATGTGGTGATGGGCGTGAATCTCAACCCGGTCGCGCTGCCGAACTTTCTCGTCTACGAGCGCGTGCTGAACCCCGAGCACATGGCGCGCCTCGAGCATCTGCTGGATGCGTCGGCCGAGTTTCAATACGTCGCGGCATCGAACACGGCGACGTCCCATGCTCGCGATCAGCGGCTCCGCCTGTCCGTCGGCTTTGCGAAGACCACGAAGCGGGCGCGGGAAGCGCTGGCATGGCTGTTGACCGAATCGGCGATCCGGCCGCGCGCCGTTCGTCACGGAAGCGGCGGAAGCGGCTACGTCGGCGACGTGGCGTTCGTCGTGCGCGGGAACGCCGCGTTTGGTGTGCGGGGCACGGCGGTCGTGCGTGCGATCAGCATCGGACGCGACGCCGTGGGCATTGCGCCTGTGTTGAATACCTTGACCTCGGCACTGAGTGTCGTGGGCTGATGACGATTGGCGTCGGCTCGCGGCTCGGCCCGTATGAAATCGTGTCGCTGCTTGGCAGCGGCGGCATGGGACACGTCTATCGCGCGCGCGACACGGAGCTGGCGCGCGCGTCGCCATCAAAGTCCTCAAGGACACCCCGACGTCCAGCGCGAAAGCGCTGAGCCGCCTCGAACGCGAAGCGCGCCTCGCCTCGTCGCTGAACCACCCGAACATTGTCACGGTCTACTGCATCGGCCGGTCGGAAGGCATGCCGTATATCGCGATGAGGCTCATCAAGGGCAAGACCCTGTCCGAGTTGATTGCGCTCGAGCGCTGTTTTCAAAGTGGATCCGGCGGCCACCCACCAGGCGATCCCTTACAGCATCTGGTGCGATACGACGAATGACTGGGCAGTCGGTCATTCCGATCCGGAAATCATCATCGAACCCTGATCACTGTCGACACGCGTCAGCGCGCGCTTTCCAGCCGCATCTTGATCGTCTTCAAGCTCTCCTCAAGCGCCCCGCGGGCGCGGCGCTCCGCCAGCGAGCGCCGCAGTCCGCCCAGTGTCCCCTTGAGCGCGTTGGCGCGCGAGCGGTTCTCGTAGAACAGATCGAACGCTCCCGGCACGCCTTCCGCGTCCGTCGCAATCGCCAGCGCCACCGACGCGTCGAGATATCGGCTCGAATACACGTCGCGCGTCGTCATCACGCACGTCGCCGCGGAGCGGCAGACGAGCGTCACGTGGGTGACGCTGATGAACGGCTCCGCGCCGAATCTCTCCTTCGACCAGTAGAGAAAATCCTCGGCGTCCGGCAGCGGTTTCGACGGGAAGCGCAGCAGGTGATCCGGCAGCCCGGGCACCAGCTCGCCAATTTCCGGCATGTTCACCAGGATCCCTTCGAGCTCGTCGTGCGGTCGAATCGCTCTTGGCCCATCGTCGTACTGCGTCATGCGATTCATCCCGCCCGACACGTACGCCGCCACATCGTCGAACAGGATCTGCTTGAACAGCAGCGCGCCGCGTGCCTGCGCGTCCGACGCCTTGACGTCCACCTCGCGCGCGAACCGCGCGATGACGTCGGCCGGCAGCCGGATCCCGCAGTCGCCGGGACGGCACGAGCGCACGTCGAAGTCGTCCGTGCCGACCGTGAGCGCGGCGAGGTCGTCCAGCGAAGGCGGATTGCTGAAGCGGCCGATCTGCAGCACATCCGGCCCGCTCTTGAACCGAGCGATGTCGCGGACCCGCGCGAAGAACCGCGCCTTCGGTACCTGTACCCTGACCGCACCAACGACCGCGACTTCGCCTGGCGCACGCGACGGCAACCCGTGCTTGACGACCCGTCCGCGCCGCAGATCGGCGAGATCGCTCTCGGAGAATCGCAGCTGCTTGGTGAGCACGGCGCGCAGAGCGGCGTCGATGTCGTGGTCCTGCGCCGACACGGCGCATCCGGCGCACAGCACGAGGAGGATGGCAGCCCGCCGCGGATTCATCGTTTGAACGAAACGGCGCCCGCCCTCTCGAGCAGATCGAGATAGTCGGCGACCGCCTTCAGCTCCAGCGGTTCGAACTCGGCGCTGACGGCGTTGCGGATGTCGCTGACCGAGCGAGTGCCGTCGATGAAGTTCACGATCTCATACGTGACGTCATCACTCTTCGGCACGCGGATGATCGCCAGAGAGGCGGACGCCGCGCCGGCCTTTTCTCTCAGCCAGTCGCCGGTGGGCGCCAGCGGCCCTTTGACCGCCGGATTGCGCACGGGAATGCGCGTGTCCGCTGACGGCCGGCGAAAGCCTGCGCGCACCAACTGCTCCGCGTCCGCGCGCGGCATGAAGGTCATGAGGATCGCCTTGCCCGTGTCAGCCAGCCCGGCTTCGAGCTCGCCAGCGGGCCGAGTCCCGGACCCGGCGGTGGCGACGCCCGACCCGCCGATCGCAAACCGCGCAATCGTTCCCAGACGCCGCTGCTCGCGCCGCACGCCTTCCGCAACAATGTTGGCGGCGTCCTCGACGTGTGCGGGATCGGCCGCCATCGCCGCAGCGCGGCGGCCATCTTCCGCCAGCCGCCCGTGCGCGTTGGCGTAGCTCAGACGCATCAACGCTGCGCCGTGATCCGGCAGCGTCGCCAGGTAGTAGCCGCTGGCGGCGGCGATGAACGCCGACCGCTTGATCTTGGTCGGCTCGATGTTGTCTGGCAGATCGCCGGTCGTGTGAATGTAAATATCAGGGTGATCGCGCAGGTAGATCGACGGGATCGCAAACCCGCCCTCCTGATAGATCCAGTGATCGCTACCGCTCTCGTATGGCGTGATATCGGCCCAGAATGCGTCCTTCGAGCCGCCGCGCGAACGGATGGCGCGCGCCATGTCGCCCTCCCCCGCCGCGCTCATCGCGCCGTCGATCACGTACCGCCCGAACACCTCCGCGACATCGTCGGTCACCGTGGCGATCGACCAGGGTGATCGTGTGACGTGGAGCACGGACTTGGTGATGAACGGATCGGCGCCGACCATATCGAGGTGGACCGCCGCGCGGATGCGCGCCGCGATCTCCGGATACTTCGAGAGGTACGCGATCGTGCCGGTCATCTCCGACGGCCAGATGAAACGGATGGTCCGCACCGGCGGCGGAATGCGTTTCGTGTCGATCAGCGTCTTCAGCGCGCGCGCGATCTCGAGGTTGGCGGCGCAGCCGCTGGCGTTGTCGTTGGCGCCCGGCTTCTCGTGATCGAGATGGCAGCTGAAGACGATATCGCCTGCGGCGGGATCGGCGCCGGGAATCGTGGCGACCAGCGTTTCGTAACCGATCGTATCGTCGTTATGCGCGCGCACGACTGCGTGCAGCATGATGTGCTCGCTGCGCGCGAGCCGCTGCTGGAGGGCGCGCGCCTCCCGGACCGAGATCATGATCGCGAACGCGTTCTTGCGGCCGTGCGCGTCGAGATGACCCCAGCGGATCAGATCCTGATCGTCGCGCCACCACGCGCTCACTTGATTGGAGTTGTAGCTGACCAGCCCCGCAGCGCCGAGTTCCTCGACCGCTTGCCGATGACACGCGGACGGCGTCGCGTCGCACAACACCAGTTTCCCGCGCACGTCCTTGCCCGCGTAGTCGCTGCGCTGCGTGCCGGCGCCGACGTCGACGAGCTCCACCGTGACGTCCGCGCTCTCGCTATTGTCCGCCACTGCCAGCCGCACATCGTCGTACGAAATGATGCGCCGCGGCTGCGGCTGAATTTCGTCGAGCCATCCGCTGTCGACCTGCCAGCCGCGGTTGCCGTGGAGCGTGCCGAACCACGTCGTGCCGTCACCGGGGAATGTTTCGACGTGGACATCGCTGAGCCCGGCCGCCGTCGCGCGATCCATCACGTACGCAATCGCCTCGTGGAAGCCCGGCGACGCCGGCACGCGATGCATCTGCGCAAGACGCCCGACGTGATCCTTGGCGGCCACACCCGACAGTTCTTCGTCGAGTGATCTCAGCACATCGCGATTGAGCAGGGTTTCTGCCGGCGCCGTCGGAGGCGACTGCGCGGAGAGCGTGGAGGCGGCGAGCACGAACGCGCTCCGGAGCGCGAAGGCTTTAGCTGAGCGACCAACAAGGCTGGTGATGCGCATGCGCGCAGTCTAACCCCGGATACGTTCGATGATGTCCACGGCATCCGGCGCACCATTTCTGGCGGCAAGTGCGGTCCCCAGCATGGCGGCGCGCTTGCGAATGCCGGCGTCGTTGAGCGCCGTGTCGACGCGATCAGCCAGGATGTCGGCGGTGATCAGATCGACAGGTAACGCCCGCGGCCCGAGGCCGAGCCGATCGATGCGATTCGCCCAGTAATACTGATCGAGAATGTGCGGCAGGATCACCTGCGGCACGCCCGCCCGAGCCGCCGCCGTCGTCGTGCCGGCGCCACCGTGGTGAATGATCGCGGCGACCCGCGGAAACACCGCGCCGTGCGGCACGGTGGGAACCGCGAGAACGTCGTCAGCAGACGTGGCATGACGATCGAGTCCGGCCCATCCGCCGGCGATGATCGCGCCGCGTCCAAGGGCGCGCGCCGCGGCGATCGCATGCGCCGCGAGATCGGGCGCGCGCTTCGTCACCATGCTGCCGAAACCGACGTAGATCGGCGCGGGGTCCAGGTTCAGGAAGGCGTCGACACGCGGATCGAGCGCCTGCGCTTCCTCGAAGATCCAGGCGTCCGTGCTTACTGCGCTTGCCGGGGCATCGTCACCGAGCGGCGCAAGATCGCGATCGGCCGCCACGATCACGCAGGTCTCGACGATGTGCTCGAGGGGATTGGCGATGGAGTGAAGGCCCAGACTCGCCCGGCCGCGGTTGATTGTGCCGCGCAGTCCGAGATCGGCGACGGTTGCTCCGGCGTGCCACAGCAATCGATTGATCCAGGGTGGAAGGGACTGCGTCCGGACGGTCGGCGGCGGCGCGTCACCCGAAGGCAGCGCGCATGGGCAGAACGCGACGTTCACGTGCGGCACATCGCGCCACTCGGCGATCGAGCTGGTCACCAACTGGGCGCCCGCGCCGACGATCACCTCGGCCCCCTCGCTGGCGCGCGCGACCGGATCGAACATGCGCGCGGTGTGATCCTTCAGGCGCCCGAACATCCAGCGTAACGAATCCAGCCTCGCGCCCGGCGCCTGCATTTCGGCCTCGATGTCCACGCCGTTCGAGACCGCATCGAAGCCGAACGCGCGGATCCAGGCGAGGAAGTTCGAAGGCGCCGCGAACATCACCGCGTGTCCACGGGCGCGAAGGGCCACGGCGAGCGCCAGCATCGGCTGGACGTCGCCGCGGGTTCCGTGGGGCGCAAGCAGGACACGCATATCTGTATACTCTCGCAGTTCCATGACCACATCTGCCAGCACCACGCTGCCGACGCCGCTGACGGGGAATCAAATCCGGGGGTTCTGGGCCGCGTGGGGCGGCTGGGCGCTGGACGGCATGGACTCCTTCATCTACTCACTGGTCCTCGTGCCGGCGCTCACCGAACTGCTGCCGAAATCGGGGATCGAGGTGACACCGGGTAACGTCGGCTTCTACGGCAGCGTGCTGTTCGCGCTGTTTCTGATCGGGTGGGGGCTGTCGATGGTGTGGGGACCGATCGCCGATCGGTTCGGCCGCGTGCGGACGCTGACGCTCACGATTCTCTGCTACTCACTGTTCACGCTGCTGTGCGGCCTGGCGACCAATCTCTGGGAACTCGCGGCGCTTCGCCTGCTTGCCGGCATCGGCATCGGCGGCGAGTGGTTCATCGGCGCGACGTTCGTCGCCGAGGAGTGGCCGGAGGATCGCCGCAAGACGGGCGCTGGCTACATGCACACCGGCTACTACTTCGGCTTTTTCCTCGCGGCGCTCGCGAACTACTACGTCGGCGCGAAGTACGGCTGGCGGTGGATGTTCGTGGTCGGCGGCACACCGGCGCTGCTGGTGACGTTCATCCGCTACGGCGTGCGCGAGTCGGCGACATGGCGGGAACGCATCGCGGAGAAGCGGCGTCCGGCGATGTCGGAGGCGTTCCGGAAGATCTTCTCGCCGATGTACGCGCGCAGAACGATCCTGAACTCGCTGTACCTGCTGGTGTCGATCGTGGGACTTTGGGCCGGCTCGGTCTACGTGCCGACATCCGTGCGGGAAATCGCTCTGCGCGAAGGGCGCACTGCTGCCAACGCCACTCAGCTCGCGTCGTACGGCACGATGGTGCTCTCGGTCGGCACCATTCTCGGCTGTCTCGTCGTAGCCAGGCTGGCGGAAGCGCTCGGGCGGCGCCTCGCGCTCGGGTTGTATTTCGTGGTGATGTTCCTGTCCGTCTCGGTCGGGTTCGGCTACGTCTTCTACCTGCCGCACGCGTTGATGCCGTTCATGGCCGTGTTGTTCTTCCTCGGACTGGGCGGCGCCAACTTCGCGATGTACACGCTGTGGCTGCCCGAGCAGTACACGACCGAGTGCCGCGCGAGCGCGTTCGCATTCGCGACGTCGGCCGGCCGGTTCGCGGGCGCGGGGATCACGTTTCTGGTCGGCGCGGGCGTCGCGCATTTCCACACGATCGGGACGCCGGTCGCACTCACCTCGATCGCGTTCGTGATTGGTCTCGTCCTGTTGCCGTTCGGCGAAGAAACGCGCGGCAGGGCCCTGCCAGACTGAAAAGTTAGAACCGAAAAGCTAAAGCCTCGGGACGAGATGCACGGAGGTCGCCTTGATCGCGGCGGTCACGTGCGCACCCGGCGTCAGCTCCAGTTCTTCTCGCGACCTGCGCGTGATCAGCGCGTCGAGAGCAAATCCGCAATCCAGCGACACGCGTTCAATCGGTCCCTCGGACGCAATCGACACGACACGCGCCGCCAGATGATTGCGCGTGCTGGCCTGTCCGGCCGACCGCGTCTCGAGTGTGACGTCCTCTGCGCGCAGGCACGCGTAGACGCCGGAGCCCGGCGCGATCGGCTCACGTTCGGCGGCATGCAGGATCACGTTGCCGACCGCGACTTCGATCACACCGCCGGATGAACCCATTACGCGCGCGGGCAGCACCGCCTCGATGCCGAGCGCCGCCGCGATCTCGGCGTCGGCGGGCCGGCTGAACACATCGCTGACCAGGCCCACTTGCCGCACGCGGCCGCCGATGACGACGGCCACCGTGTCGCCCATCGCCAGTGCTTCGCTGCGATCGTGCGTCACCAGGATCGCGGGCGTCCCCGTCGTCTGCAGGAGCGCGCGGACCTCGCGGCGCAGCCGCAGCCGGGTCGGCGCATCGAGCGACGCGAACGGCTCGTCGAGGAGCAGCAGCCGGGGCGCCGGCGCGAGCGCACGCGCCAGCGCCACGCGTTGCGCTTCCCCGCCCGACAACGCGCGCGGATAGCGATGTCCGAGATCCCCAATCCCCAGCATCGTCTCAATTTCTGCCACGGGGTCAGACCCTATTCCGACCCCAGTCTGACCCCGATCCGACCTGCGCGTCATCTGATCGACACCTGATCGCGACCTGATGCCGTACTGGATGTTGTCGCGGACGGTGAGGTGCGGGAACAGCGTCGGCTCCTGAAACACGACGCCGATGCGGCGGGACTGCGGCGGCTGCCACATGTGCCGCGCAGTGTCGCACCACACGTCGGCGCCGAAGCCGATCGTGCCCACGTCCGGCCGCTCGAGGCCCGCGATCTGGCGAAGGATCGTCGTCTTCCCGGCGCCCGACGGACCGAAGAGCACGAGCATGGATCCCGGTGTCAGCACCACGTCGAGCGACGCGGTGACGGTGAACCCGCCGACGAACCGCTGCTCGACGGCAACCTTCAGTGCCGCGGTTTCAGCCATACGGATCGCTGCAACGAGTACGTGGACGCGAGGATCACGAACGATACGATCAGCAGGAGTAGCGACGTCTGCGACGCGGCGGCGTAGTCCAGCGATTGCACCGAGTCGTAGATCGAGATCGACACCGTCCTGGTGACGCCTGGCAGATTCCCGCCGACCATCAACACGACGCCGAATTCACCGAGCGTGTGCGCAAAGCTCAGCACGATGCCGGTGACGAGGCCGCGGACCGACAACGGGATCACGACGCGGCGAAACGTGCCGAGCCGCGACACGCCGAGCGACCACGACGCCTCAAGCAAGCGTCGATCGACAGATGCAAACTCAGCCGCAAACGGCTGCACCGCGAACGGCATCGAGTACAGCACCGAGGCGATCAGCAGGCCCTGAAATGTGAACGGTAAGCCGTGCCCCGCGATCCGGACGTAGGCGCGGCCGATCGGGCTGAGAGGACCGATCGCAATCAGGACGTAGAAACCCAGCACGGTGGGCGGCAGCACGAGCGGCAGCGCGACGATGGCTTCGACCAGAAACTTCCAGCGCGCCCGCGAGAAGACGATCCAGTATGCCAGCGGGACGCCGATCGCGACGAGCACCAGCGTCGTGGCGGTGGCGAGACGGGCGCTGAGCCAGAGCGCGGTCCAGTCCACGTCTACCGATCCGGCAGGGCGAAGCCGTAGCGTTTGAGAATCGCCTGACCGTCGGCACTCAGCAGAAACCCGCGCAGCGCGCGCGCCGCGTCGACATCAACCGCCCACTTGAGAATCGTGCCGCCCTGTTCGAGGCGCGGGTATGTGCCGGCGGGAATCTCGAACCGCCGGCCTTTGTCCGCCACGTTCGGCGCCAGCGCGAGCGACATCGCCACGATGCCCGCGTCCGCCGCGCCGCTCTGCACGAACTGCATGGCCTGCGCGACGTTTTCGCCGAGCACCAGCTTCGGCCGCACACGGTCGTACACGCCCGCCGCCTGCATCGCCGCCACGGCGGCGCGTCCGTACGGTGCATGCTCCGGGTTCGCCACCGCGACGTGCGCGATCGACGCGTTGGTCAGCGCCTGCAGGCCTTCGCGTTCGACGTCCAACATCGAAGAGGAGGGCGCCCAGAGCGCCAGCCGGCCGATCGCGTACGTAAACTCGCTTTGCGGCAGTGTGAGACCGCGCGTCGCCAGCTGATTCGGATAGGCGACGTCGGCGGACAGGAACACATCGAATGGCGCCTGGTTCAGCAACTGTGCGTAGAACGTGCCGGACGACCCGTACGACACGCTGACGTCCACGTCGTGCGACGCGCCGAACTTCGTGATGATGTCGCCCAGCGCCGCGTTCAGGTCCGCGGCAGCGGCCACGCGCACGCGCCCGCGCTGCGCCGGCGGTTCCGGCGGGGAGCCGCAGCCCGCCGCGAAGATCGCGACGCATATCCACGCGCCGAGGAGAAGCCGTTTCATGTTCACAGTTGTTGAACAGTTTAATATGATTTAAGCTGAATCGTTCAACGGTACAGGCCTTTACACCATGACACTCCTCACCGTCAGGCAAGCCGCCGGCCGTCTCGGCGTCGGCTACTCCACGCTGAAACACTGGATCTACGAGGGGCGCGTGCGCACCCGGGTGACCAGCGGCGGCCACCATCGCATCGCTGACACGGAAATCGATCGCCTGCTCGCCCCGGCGACCACCGCAGCCGCCCGCGCCGCGGCGCCCGAGCGTACCGGCCTGATCGTCGCCATCAGCGGACGGAACCAGCTGCGCGGGTACGTGGACGAGGTGCGCGTCGAAGGGCTGCTGGCGCAAGTGCGGCTGCGCATCGGCGACCAGACGCTGACGGCCGTCATCACGCGCGACGCCGTCGAGGAGCTGAAGCTGCGGCGCGGCGACGAGGCCCTGGCGATCGTCAAGTCGACCGAAGTGATGATCGCGCGCGAGGCGGACACGGCGATGCACGCCGCTGCACCGCGACAACCGCGCGCCAAGCGGCGTCGTTGACACGCGAATTCCCGATCGCATAATCTGAATCTCCAATGTTCACGGTTCACCATCACGCGCGGCGCCATTTCCACCACGGCCACAAGCCGGCGGGAGCAGCGTGAGCCTTCGGAACTGAGAACTGAGCAGTCAGAACTTAGAACTGACAGCGACGCGGCCCCGCCAAACGGCGGGGTTTTTTATTTTCAGCGGTGCTTTATGGACTACACAAAACTCGACGGGCTGATTCCAGCCGTCATCCAGGATGCGGAGACCGCGGAGGTCCTGATGGTCGGCTTCATGAACGAGGTGGCGTTTGCGGAAACGCAACGCACCGGGTTCGCGACGTTTTTCAGCCGTACGCGCAACACACTGTGGCTGAAAGGCGAAACATCCGGCAACAAGCTCGAGGTCGTCGAAATCCTCGTGGATTGTGATGACGACACCGTGCTGATCAAGGCCAGGCGCCTCGGCGACGGCAATGTCTGCCACACCGGCGCCCGAACGTGCTTTCGTCCACTGAATCACCACGAAGGACACTAAGGAGATGAAACTCAAGCTGGGTATTCCAAAAGGCTCGCTGCAGGACGCGACCGTCCAGCTCTTCGCGCGCGCCGGTTTCAACATCTTCGTCAGTTCGCGGTCGTATTTTCCGACGATCGACGATCCCGAGATCGAGTGCATGCTGATCCGCGCGCAGGAGATGGCGCGCTACGTCTCGGACGGCGTCCTCGACGCCGGCCTCACCGGACAGGATTGGATCGCGGAACACGAGGCGGGCGACGGCAGAACCGGCGTGCTCACGAGCATCGCCGATCTGATTTACGCGAAACAGAGCTTCGGTAAAGTGAAATGGGTCCTGGCCGCACCGGAAGACTCCCCGTTCCGCTCCGCGCAGGATCTCGAAGGCAAGACGATCGCGACCGAACTTGTCCGCGCGACCCGCGCGTACTTCGAGCGGCAAAGGGTGAACGTCAAGGTCGAGTTCTCCTGGGGCGCAACGGAAGTGAAGCCGCCGATGCTGGCCGACGCGATCGTCGAGGTCACCGAAACCGGATCCTCACTGCGCGCGAACCGCCTCCGCATCCTCGACGTCGTGATGGAGTCCAATACGCAACTGATCGCCAACCACACGGTGATGGCCGATCCTGAGAAGCGCACAAAACTCGAGAACATCGCGCTGCTGCTCAAGGCCGCCATCGAGGCGCAGGGACGCGTGGGCCTGATGCTGAACGTGCGCCGCTCGGATCTCGCCGCCGTCCTCGCCCTGCTGCCCGCACTGCAACGCCCGACGATTTCCGGGCTGAGCGATGATGAATGGGTCGCAGTGAATACGATCATCGAAGAACGCACCGTCCGCGAGCTGATCCCGAAGCTCAAGGCCGCTCGCGCCGAGGGGATCGTCGAATACCCGCTCAACAAGATCGTGCTCTAGCAGGGCGGGTCGGGCTGGTGGGTCAGGTAGGTCGGACAGACAGGTAGGGCTGGTGGATGAGGTGATGAGGATCGTCGAGGCAAACGACATGCGCGCCATCGGCCGGCTGCTGACGTCGGCGCGCGTGGACGATCGCGCGTTCGAGCGCCGGGTGCAGGCGATTGTCGACGGCGTGCGGACCGGTGGCGATCGCGCGCTCGCTCGGTTCGCGAAGCGGTTCGATCACCTGTCGGGTCCGATCGAGGTCACGGCCAGGGAGATGCGCGACGGCGCCGCCCGTGTGGAGCCGGCGGTGCGAAGAGCGATCGCGCAGGCCGCGGCTAATATCGCGAAGGTGGCGTCCCGTCAGATCCCGAAACATTTCGATCTCGCCGTCGCCCCAGGAGTGTCGATCGAACAGCGCGTCGAGCCGCTCGCGCGCGTCGGCTGCTACGTGCCGGGCGGACGCTTTCCGCTGCCGTCCTCGCTGCTGATGACCGCGGTCCCGGCCCGCGTCGCCGGCGTCCGGGAAATCTATGTCTGCTGCCCGCGACCCGAGCCGGCCGTGATGGCGGCGGCGCTCGAAGCGGGCATCACGACGCTCTTTCGCATCGGCGGCGCGCACGCGGTCGCGGCGCTCGCGTTCGGCACGAAGACCGTCCCGCGCGTCGACAAGATCGTGGGCCCCGGCAATCGATTCGTCGCCGCGGCGAAGGCCGCCGTCGCGCGCGGCTGCGCGATCGATTTCTACGCCGGGCCAACAGAGATCGTCATCGTCGCCGGCGGCGGCACGCCCGACTGGATCGCGGCGGATCTGATCGCGCAGGCCGAGCACGACCCCGACGCGCGCGCGATCTTCATCACCTGGAGCCGGCCGCTCGCCGCTCGCGTCGTGAAGGCCGTCACCGAACGCAGCGCCGGCCGCACGATCGTCCGGCAGTCGCTTGGCGCGAACGGCGCGGTGATCATCGCCCGCAACGCTGACGAAGCGATGACGCTCGCCAACCGCTTTGCTCCAGAACATCTCGTCGTCGATCGCGAGGCGCTGGCCCGGCGTCCGCTGACGGCGGGCGCCGTGTTCATCGGCCCGTACACAGCGCAGGCCGCGGGAGACTACGCGACCGGATCGAACCACGTGCTGCCGACCTCGGGGGCCGCCCGTTTCCGCGGCGGCTTGTCCGCGGCCGACTTCGTCCGCGTGATGTCGGTACAACGCCTGACGCGCGCGGGACTCGCGCGCCTCGCGCCGACAATTGTCCCGCTCGCGCGCGCCGAAGGACTTGAAGGCCACGCCGAGTCGATCGAAGTCCGGCTGCGCATCAGCCCGAAGCCTTGAGCCCTGACCATGAGCCACTATCAGAAACCTCCTGAGCTCTACGATGGACTGCGGCTCCATCAGAACGAAAACACTGGCGGCTGTTCGCCCCGCGTGATCGATGCGCTCGCGCGACTGCGCCCGGATCAGATCGGCTTCTACCCGCCGTACACCGCCGCCACGGCCGCGGTCGCGAAGTACCTCGGCGTCTCGACCGACACGATCACGCTGCTCAACGGGCTGGACGAAGGGATCATGGCCGTCGCGGTCGCGTACCTCCGCGCGGAGATCGGCGGACCGCAACTGGAAGCCGTGGTGCCGGAGCCGGCGTTCGAGATCTTCCGCTTCGATACCGCGGTGGCTGGCGGCAAGCTCGTCCAGGTGATGCCGCACGACGACTTTAGTTTTCCTCTAGACGAAGTGCTCGCCGCGATCACACCGAACACGCGCGTCGTGTTCGTGACGAACCCGAACAACCCCACCGGCGCCGACATGCCGCTTGAGGCGATCCGTACGATCGCGCGCCGCGTGCCGCCTGGCGCCATCGTCTTTGTCGACGAGGCGTACGCGGAATTCGCCGGCGTCAGCTTCATTCCCGAACTCGACGCATTCCCGAACGTCGTCGTCGGCCGCACGTTTTCCAAAGCGTTCGGCCTCGCCGGACTCCGGATCGGCTGCATCGTCGGCGCCCCGCAGACGATGGATGCGGTGCGGCGCGGGGTGCCGGTCTACAGCGTGAACGTGGCCGCGGCGGTCGCGGTGATCGCGGCGATCGAGGATCTCGATCACCTGAACGATTACCTGCGCCAGGTCAACGAATCAAAAGTGCTGCTCTACGCGGCCTGCGATCGTCTCGACCTCGCGTACGTCACGAGCCACTCGAATTTTGTGCTCGTCCGCGCGGGTGATCGAACGGACGCGCTCGTAAAGGGCGCGTTCGCAAAAGGCATCTACTTTCGCGACCGCTCGACCGAACCGGGATGCGCCGGCTCCCTGCGCATCGCAACCGGGATCGTCGAGCACACGCAACGCGCGATTGCCGTGATGGAAGAGGTGTTATGCGCCGCGCGGTAATTGACCGGCAGACGATGGAGACACAGATCAGGCTGGCGATCGATTTGGACGGCAAGGGCGCATACCAGGTGAAGACCGGCATCCGATTTCTCGACCACATGCTGGAGCTATTCGCGCGCCACGGTGGATTCAATCTGACGATCGACGCGCGCGGCGACCTCGACGTCGATCAGCACCACACCGTCGAGGATCTCGGCATCGCCCTCGGCGAAGCGGTGTCGAAGGCGCTCGGCAGCCGCAAAGGGATCAATCGCGCGGGCTACTTCGTCATGCCGATGGACGAGACGCTGGCGGTCGCGGCGATCGATCTCGGCGGACGGCCGCACACAACCGTCGACCTGAGAGTGAAGGTCCTCCGCGTCGGCGATTTGCAGACCGAGCTCGTGCACGATTTTTTCGAGGGGTTCGCAATCGGCGCGCGGGCGAACGTGCATGTGAAGGTGCTGTACGGCCGATCGAGTCATCACAAGATCGAGGCGGTGTTCAAGGCGTTCGCCCGCGCGCTGCGCGTCGCGGTTGCGAAGGATCACCGGCTCGCGAAGATGCTGCCCAGCACCAAAGGCCTGTTGTGATCGCGCTGATCGACTACAGAGCTGGAAACCTGACGTCGGTGAAGAAAGCGCTCGCGACAATCGGCGCGGACGTGTTCGTGCCGGACACGCCAGGTGACCTGGAGAACGCGGCCGGCATCATCGTGCCTGGCGTGGGACATTTCGGTTCGACGCGCTCGCTCGATCAGCCCTGGATTGATGCGATCCTCGCCCGTGTCGGCGAGGGGCGGCCGCTGTTCGGCATCTGTCTCGGCATGCAGTGGCTGTTCGAAGGCAGCGACGAATCGCCCGAGCTCGCCGGCCTCGGATTGCTGGCCGGTCGCTGCTACCGGCTGGGCCACAACCCGCAATCCGCAATCCACAATCCACCATCCGTGAAGGTGCCGCACGTCGGGTGGAACAGCCTTGCGATCCAACGCGAGGCCTCGATCGTCGACCAGGTGGCGAACGACTCACAGGTGTACTTCACGCACAGCTACGTGGCGCCGATCACCGGTGATACCGTCGCCACAACTGAGCACGGCGAGGCGTTCGCGGCGGTCG
This sequence comes from Acidobacteriota bacterium, assembly GCA_043759095.1. Taxonomy (GTDB): domain Bacteria; phylum Acidobacteriota; class Vicinamibacteria; order Vicinamibacterales; family CAVVIG01; genus CAVQFC01. The sequence goes on from JAYVMG010000225.1 coordinate 20,091, forward strand.
TACAGCGCGGACACATCAGCGGGGTGCAGTTTCATCCGGAAAAATCCGGCGACGTCGGACTCCGCATCCTGCGCAATTTCGTGGAGCTGGCAGGTTAGTGCTATCCAAACGCATCATCGCCTGCCTCGATGTCCGCAATGGACAGGTCGTCAAAGGCATCAACTTCGGCGGACTGCGCTCGGCCGGTGACCCCGCCGAACTCGCGCGGCGCTACAACGCCGAAGGCATCGACGAACTTGTGATCCTCGACATCACCGCCACGATCGAGGCGCGGCGCGCGCTGGCGGATACGATCCGCGCCGTGGCGCGCGAGCTTTTCATCCCGCTCGCGGTGGGCGGCGGCATTCGCACCGAAGCGGACGCCGCAGCCGCCGTCGAGGCCGGCGCTGACAAGGTGAGTCTGAATACCGCTGCGATCGCCGACCCTGGGTTGATCACGCGGATTGCCGAGCGGTACGGCAGCCAGGCGGTCGTCGTCGCGATCGACGCAAAGCGCGCGGCGCCGGACAGCGATCGCTTCGCCGTGTTCGCGCGCAGCGGTCAGGCGGATGCCGCACTCGACGCGGTTGCGTGGGCGCGTGAGGCTGAATCGCGCGGCGCAGGAGAAATCCTGCTGACCTCGATCGACCGCGACGGCACGAAAGCCGGCTTCGACTGCGCGATGACCGCCGCGGTGTCGTCTGCGGTATCGATCCCGGTGATCGCCTCCGGCGGCGCCGGCGGACTCGATCACTTCGTGGATGTGTTCACCACGGGCAAGGCCGACGCTGCGCTGGCCGCGTCGATTTTTCATTACGCAGAGACCAGCGTGCGTGGACTGAAGACGTACCTTCGAGAGCGGGGGATTCCCGTACGACTGTAGTAGCCACGAAGACACGAAGGCGCGAAGAAGATCCATTTTGGGTTTCAGATCTTCGTGTCTTCGTGCCTTCGTGGCAGATCTGAAACGATGCTTATCCCCTCAATCGATCTCAAAGACGGCGCCGTCGTGCAACTCGTGCAGGGCGAGAAGCTGGCCATCCGGGATGAGGACGTGTTCCGATGGGTGCGGCGGTTCGAGACATTCCCGAAGGTGCAGGTGATCGACCTGGACGCCGCAATGGGCAGCGGCGACAATCTCGCCCTCGTGCGGCAGATCGCCGGCGCGCTGTCTTGCCGCGTCGGCGGCGGCATCCGCACAGTCGAGCGCGCGCGCGACGTCCTCGGCGCCGGCGCGCAGCAGATCATCGCCGGCTCGTCACTCTTCAAGAACGGCGCACCGGATCTCGCGTTCGCACACACGCTCTGTGACGGCGTGGGCCGCGAACGCGTGATCGCCGCCGTGGACAGCCGCGGCGGTCATGTCGTGATTCACGGCTGGAAGACCGTGCTGCCGCTGACGGCCGTCGAGGCCGTCCGCGCGCTGGAACCGTTCTGCGACGAGTTCCTCTACACGCACGTCGACACGGAAGGCCTGATGGGCGGCACGAACCTCGAGGCGATCCTCGCCGTGCGCCACGCCACAACCCGCAAGGTCACGGCAGCAGGCGGCATCACGACTCAGAAGGAAATCGACGACCTCCACGCCCTCGGCGTCGATGCGGTCGTGGGGATGGCGATTTATACCGGCACGCTGGAACTCAAGATCGACCGATAATCCTGCCAAACGACCGATACAATAGGTGGTTGCACTCTTCCGTCGTGACGGAAGGTGCGCCACCCATTGTGAGCATCGCAGTTCAGGCCGATTCGGAAATCCGCCGCGAGGCGCAAACGGCGTCAGCCGCGCGAATCGTGACGGACGGAAAATTTCTCCGCGCCGGCGACGAACGCTTCTTCGTCAAAGGTGTGACGTACGGTACGTTTGCGCCCGACACGAACGGCTACCAGTTCCCTTCCCTTCAGCAAGTCGTCGCCGACTTCCGCCAGATGGCGAGCCTCGGCGTCAACACCGTCCGCACCTACACGCCTCCGCGACGCGACATGCTCGACGCCGCGGCGCGCGAAGGCCTGCGCGTCATGGTCGGACTGCCATGGTCGCAGCACGTCGCATTTCTCGATGACAGTGCGCTGAAGCGGACGATTCGGCGCGAGATCGCGGCAAAGGTCGACGAACTCGGCGACCATCCGGCCGTGCTCACCTTCGCGCTCGGCAACGAGATTCCGCCCGGTGTCGTGCGCTGGCACGGACAGTTGCGCGTCGAGCGCTTCCTGCGCGGTTTGTACCAGGACGCGAAGGCCGCGTCACCGAGCAGCCTGTTCACGTACGTCAACTTTCCGCCGACGGAATTTCTCGATCTCTCGTTTCTCGACATCTGCGCGTTCAACGTCTACCTGCATCGCGAACCGGAACTGCGCGCGTACCTCGCGCGGCTGCAGCACATCGCCGGACAGAAGCCGCTGCTGCTCGCCGAGGCGGGCGCCGACAGCCTCCGCGAAGGTGAAGCGCAGCAGGCCGCGATCACGTCCATGCATGTCCGCGCGGCGTTCGAGGAAGGCGCCTGCGGCGCGATCGCGTTTGCGTGGACCGACGAATGGTGGCGCGGCGGCAGTCCGGTCGACGACTGGAAGTTCGGCCTGGTCGATCACGAACGACGCCTCAAGCCCGCGGCGGCCAGCGTCGCCTCCGCCTTCGAGGCAGCGCCGTTCTCCCGCGAGCGTCAGCGCACGTGGCCCCGGGTCTCGGTCGTCGTCTGCGCGTACAACGCGGCCGACACGCTCGAGGACAACCTGCGGTCGCTCGAGCAGTTGACGTATCCCGACTACGAGATCATCCTCGTCAACGACGGTTCGAAGGATCGCACGAGCGAGATCGGCCACAGCTTCGCCAAGGTGCGCGTCATCGACTCGCCGAACGCCGGCCTGAGCGCGGCGCGCAACGTCGGTCTCGCCGAGGCGACCGGCGAGATCGTGGCCTACACGGACGCCGACACGCGCGTCGATCGCGACTGGCTGACGTTTCTCGTGCAGCCGTTCCTCACCTCCGACGTCGTCGGCTCCGGTGGACCGAACGTCGTGCCGGCCGACGATCCGCCGATCGCGCAGTGCATCGCGCGCGCGCCTGGCGGACCCACGCACGTCCTGCTCGACGATCGCATCGCCGAACACGTGCCCGGCTGCAATATGGCATTCCGTCGCGACGCGCTGCTGGCCATCGACGGCTTCAACCCCATCTACCTCCGCGCGGGAGACGATGTGGATGTGTGCTGGCGGCTGCAGGCGCGAGGCTGGAAGATCGGTTTTGCTTCGTCCGCGCTTGTGTGGCATCACCACCGTTCGTCAGTGAAGGCGTACTGGCGGCAGCAGGTCGGGTACGGCGAAGGCGAGACGTGGCTGATGGCGCATCATCCGGAGAAATTCCTGGACGGGCGCATGCTGTGGCGCGGCCGCATCTACAGCCCGCTGCCGTTCGTGCGCTCGCTGTGGGGCACGCGCATCAACGCCGGCGTCTGGGGCACCGCGGCGTTTCCGTCGGTCTACCGCACCGACGTGCATCCGTTTGCTTTTCTGCCGTACTCGATCCGATGGCAGGTGATCTCGTACCTCTTCACCATCGGCGGCATCGGCGTCGCTGCCACGCAGCGCCACCACTGGGCGTCGTACATCCTCCTGGTCATCGGACTTGGCGGCGTCGCGGCGACGGTGGCCAAGAACATCAACTACGCGCTGCGGTCCGACGTCGACTCGCTGTCCGGCAGCAAGATCTGGTATCGCCTGACGGTCGCGTACCTCCACTTCATCCAGCCGCTGGCGCGGTTGCGCGGGCGCATTCGCGGCGTGCTGTCACCGCCGCAGGTCGCCGTGCCCGCCAGCGCGCCGCAGACCAGCCGCGGGCCTCGCCCGTCGCTCGCCGAAGCGTGGCGCGCACTACTGCTCATCTCCGGCAACGTCACCGAGGATCGGTTCTGGAGCGAGACGTGGACCTCGGCTGATCGCGTGCTCACGCAGTTGACCGACTGGCTCCGCCGATCGAGGGCCGTGCGCTCAATTGAAATCGACGAGGGATGGTCGGACGATCGCGACGTCAGCGTGTTCGTCGGCCGCTGGGCGTGGGTCGACGTGCGCGCGCTGGTCGAGGAGCACGCCGGCGGCAACGTGCTGGTCCGCATCAGCACGCATCTGCGCCCGACCACCTTTGGGTTCGTCGCCGCGATCGGCATCGGCATGGCGCTGCTCATCGGAGCCGCGTCGCCCGCGGTGCTGCGCTGGCGGCTCCCGGGATCGGTCGGCGCGTTTCTCGCCGGCACCACGTCCAACAGCGAGCTGTTCTGGCGGACCACCGGCACGATCGTCTCCAGCCTGGCTGTGGCGCTGATCGTCGGAGTTGGCTGGCGCACGGCGCAGACGACGGCGATCGTTCGGCGCGGGATTGCCAGGGTGACGCTCGGCGCCGGCATGGTCGCGATGCGGTCCAGCCCGGTACGCGCACCGCTGATCGCGCCGTCACTGCTCCGGATGTACGGCTTGCGCAGCGCGTTCATCTTCGTCCTGATGATCGTCACGCTGGGCGCCAGTACGTTCCTGCTGCGCGAGGCGGTGCTCACGGAGGTCGTCATCGGCGCGAAGCCAGGCGCCAGCGGCAACAGTCCGGCTCTGTCCGCGTGGCTCGACACGCCGGGCGGCATCACGATCGGCCCCAACGGCGACATTTACATCGCCGACTCGAACAACGACGTCATCCTGCGCGCCGATCCGCGCACGGCGACGCCCGTGCCGGTCGCCGGCATCAAGGGCAAGACCGGTTTCTCTGGTGACGACGGTCTCGCGCTCAGTGCGCAGCTCGACACGCCGGACGGCGTGTGCATCGCGCCCGACGGCGATCTCGTCGTCGCCGACTCGCACAACGATCGCATCCGCCGCGTGGATCGGCCGACGCGCATCATCACGACCGTGGCCGGCTCCGGCGAGAGCGGCTTCGATGGCGACGACCAGTCGGCCTTGAGTGCTGCGCTGAACACACCCAGCGCCGTGGCATGTGCGCCGAACGGCGACCTCTACATCGCCGACACGTTGAACTACCGGGTGCGCATGGTCGACGCGAAGACGGGACTCATCCACACCGTCGCCGGCGACGGCACGCCGGGCGACCCGGAGCACGTCGGAGACGGCGGCCCCGCCACAGCTGCCCACCTCAACATGCCGAGCGACGTGCAGATCGCGCCGAACGGCGACATCTACATCGCCGACATGCACCATCAACGCATCCGCAAGGTCGATCGGACGACGC
>JAYVMG010000226.1:0-10945 GCA_043759095.1 Acidobacteriota bacterium
GTGGAGGGCGTGAGACGCGGAGAAACGAGCCCCACCGGCACCGCGCAGTTCAGCGTCGCGGGGAACGGGTCGCTGGTCTATGTGCCAGGGCCGGTCGCCACATCCACCGGGGTTCGCATGCTCGCGCTCGTCGATCGGAAAGGGACGGTCGCGCCTCTCAAGTTTATGTCCGGCGCCATCGATGCTCCCCGCATCTCGCCCGACGGCAAGCGACTCGCGTTCGTTACAGACGATGAGAAGGAGAGCGTCGTGTGGACGTACGACCTGTCCGGCGCAACGGCGATGCGCCGGCTCACGTTTGCCGGCAGAAACCGTTTCCCGATCTGGTCGCCCGACGGCCAGCGGCTGGCGTTCCAGTCCGATCGCGGCGGCGATCTCGGCATCTTCTCGCAACGCGCCGATGGCACCGGGACGGCCGAACGCCTGACGACGGCCGACAAGGACACGGCGCACGTTCCCGAATCCTGGTCGGCCGTGGCGGATGGACTTCTCTTCCGCGTCACGAAGGGGACAAATACGCTGTCGTTCTACTCGCTCAAGGACAAGACTGCCACTCCGTTCGGCGGTGTCCAGTCAGCGTCGCCGACCAACGCGGTGTTCTCGCCGGACGGTCGATGGGTGGCGTATGAGACGAGTAAGAGCTTGACTGAAGGTGTCGGGCGGGCGGTCTACGTCCAGCCGTTTCCTGCGACGGGCGCGATTTATCAGATTCCGGTGACGGAACAGGGCGGCTACCGCCACCCCCTCTGGTCATCAGCTGGCAGCGAGTTGTTTTACATCATTGGCGGTGACGTGCGGCTCAGGGTGTCTGTCATCACGACGCGGCCCGTTTTTGCGTTCGGGAATGCGACCCCGATCCCAAAATCGCGCTGGTGGCTCGACGCGTTCGTGGATAATTCACGACAATACGACGTCATGCCAGACGGCCAGCGCTTCATCGTCAGAATCCCGGCGGATTCGGTGGGGCCGGCAGAGAGCGAAGCGCGCGCGCAGATCCAGGTCGTCCTGAACTGGTTCGACGAGCTGAAGGCGCGCGTGCCGGTCGCGAAATAGCCATGCCACTGACCAGCGGCTCTCATCTCGGTCCGTATGACATCATCGCGCCGCTCGGCGCCGGTGGGATGGGCGAGGTCTATCGCGCGCGCGATGCGAAGCTGAATCGCGACGTCGCGATTAAGGTGCTGCTGCCCGCGGTCGCGAACGATCCCGATCGTCTCGCACGGTTCAGCCGCGAAGCGCAGGTGCTCGCGTCGCTCAATCATCCGAACATCGCGCATATCTACGGCATTGAAGACGCAGATGGTGTCAAGGCGCTCGTCCTCGAACTGGTCGAAGGTGAGGATCTGGCGCAACGAATCGCACGCGGGCCGATTCCGCTCGACGAGGCGCTGCCGATCGCGAAACAGATCGCCGAGGCGCTTGAGGCTGCTCACGAGCAGGGGATAATCCATCGCGATTTGAAGCCGGCGAACATCAAAGTACGTGCCGACGGCACCGTGAAGGTGCTCGACTTTGGATTAGCGAAGGCGATCGAGCAGGGCTCAGGGCTGAAGGCTCAGGGCTCTGGCGACGCGATGAATTCGCCGACGCTCTCGATTCACGCGACGCAGGCTGGGATCATCCTTGGCACCGCGGCGTACATGTCGCCGGAGCAGGCGGCCGGCAAACCCGTCGACAAGCGCACCGATCTCTGGGCGTTCGGCGTTGTGTTGTTGGAGATGCTGACGGGGCGACAGACATTCGGGGGTGAGACGACAACGCATGTCCTCGCTGCGGTGCTGAAGGACGAACCGGATTGGACCATGCTCCCGGCGACCACGCCCGCGACCATTCGCCGGCTGCTCAGACGTTGTTTGGAGAAAGACCGTAAGCGCCGGCTCGCCGACGCGGCAGACGCGCGGCTGGAGGTCGAGGATGCATTGACCGGGTCAACGAGCGCTGCCGGCATCGGCGTGCCACTCGACCCTGCGCTGCGCCCGGCATGGTTCCGCGCGCTGCCGTGGGCTCTCCTGGCCGCGGCCACCGTCGCGCTCGCCATCGTAAGTGCCCTCTGGCGTGGTGGGGACCATTTGCAGCCAACGTCAGTGTATGCGTCCCTCGACGCCCCGCCGGACCATGTGCTTGGCGAGGACGACCCATTTGTCTCGCTGCCGACACGCACACCGATGGTGTTCATGCCGGATGGTCGATCGCTCGTCATCCAGGCAGCGCGAGCGGGGAAGCCGCAGCTGTTCCTGCGGTCGCTCGATCGTCCGGACGCCCGGCCGCTCGCTGGGACTGACGATGCACGCGGGCCGTTTGTCTCGCCCGACGGCAAGTGGGTGGGGTTCTGGTCCGCCGACGAGATTCGGAAGGTACCGATTGAAGGCGGAGCGGCGACGACCATCTGTGCCCTGAAGGCGCCCCTCGGCCCATCCGGCGCCGCGTGGGGAGCAGATGGTGTCATCGTCTTCGGCGACGAGGCGTCCGGGCGCATCATGCGCGTCTCTGCTGGCGGCGGAACGCCGACGCCGGTCACCGTGCAGCCGCCCAGCGGTCGTCGTCACTCCGCGCCGTTTTTCTTTCCGGACGCCAAGCGCATCTTGTTTTCGGACGTCTCCCTGCAGGACGCCCGCGACTCGCGTCTGATGACGCAGTCGCTCGCCGGTGGCGACGCCCGGCTCGTCTTGTCGTCCGCCGTCGACGGTCGGTTGCTGCCGTCAGGTCTACTACTGTTCATGCGGCTCGGGACGCTGATGGCTGTTCCCTTCGACGCGGCTCGCGCCGAAGTGACGGGCGAGGCGGTGGTTGCGATGAGCGGCGTGATGCAGAGCGGGCTGCGCTCGCGCCAAGGCGCGGAAAACACCGCCGCCGGGATGTTTGCAGTATCGAGTATCGGGGACCTCGCGGTTGTCCGTGGCACGCTCACCGGCTCGTCCGAAGGCAAAATGATCTGGACGACACGCGATGGCCGGTCATCGTCTGCCGAGCCTGCGAACGGCGCCCCCACGGGCGGCCGCCTTCATAGGCGGATCTCGCCGGACGGTTCGCGCGCCATTGTCGCCATCCCGACGTCGGTCCGGCGCGAACTCTGGCTTGTGGACTGGAAGCGGGATGTATGGACCGCCTGCAGCGAGTGCGGCAGCGCGTTCGCGGGCGGTGTATGGTCGCCCGATGATGCACGTGTACTGCTTGGCCGGAACGACACGCTGGTCGTCCACGCGCTCGATGGTTCGGCGCCGGACCAGGTGCTGGTGCAGGAGGCTGGTCGGCAATTGTGGGCGAGCGGGTGGGGAGCGGACGGGCGAATCGTGTACACGTCGTCGCCCGATCAGACGAGCTTCGAAATCAAACTGTTGGAACCGGGTGGCCATTCCGGCCGCGTCGTCGTGCCTCTGGGGATCGGTACGACGCCCGAGATGTCGCCCGACGGGCGCTGGCTGGCATACGCCTCGGCGCAGACTGGGACGATGGAAGTCATCGTGCAAGCGTTTCCGGGAACGGGTGCGCGCGCGCAGATCTCGGCGGGGGGTGGAGTCAACCCGGCATGGTCGGCGGACGGCCGAACGCTCTATTACCTTCGCGAGTCCGATCGGGGCGGGTCCACGGTCATCGCGGTCGACATCATCGCGTCGTCCGGACTGGCCGCCGGAAAGCCGCGCGAACTGTTCCGGCGGCCTGAAATGCAGCGTTGCATCTTCGCACGGTGCTTCGATATTTCGGCCGACGGCCAGCGATTCCTGATGGGCGACCGCGCCGCGGTGGAACGCCATTCGGTGACGCGCATGGATCTTGTGTTGAACTGGACCGCCACGCTTGGGAAGAGTCGATGACATGCCGCTGAAGAGAGGGTCTCGACTCGGCGCGTACGAAATCGTCACGCCGCTCGGCGCCGGCGGCATGGGTGAAGTGTATCGCGCGCGCGATTCGAAACTGGGACGCGACGTGGCGCTGAAGATCCTGCTGGACTCCGTGGCGCAGGATTCCGATCGCGTCGCGCGCTTCAAACGCGAGGCCCAAGTCCTCGCAGCACTCAATCATCCGCACATCGCGGCCATCTATGGCTTCGACGAAGCTGGTGCGACCCGATTTCTCGTCCTCGAGCTCGTCGAGGGCGAGACGCTCGCCGATCGCCTGAAGCGCGGACCGATTCCTGTGGACGAGACGATCGTCATCGCGCGCCAGATCGCCGAGGCCCTCGCGGAGGCGCACGAGAAGGGGATCATCCATCGCGATCTCAAACCGGCGAATATCGCGATGAGCGGTCACGACCAGGTCAAAGTCCTCGACTTCGGACTCGCGAAACTTTCCGCCCCGCCGGGCTCCGCCGGTGTGGCGCAGGGCTTCAGCCCTGCGAGCGTCTCGATGTCGCCGACGCTGACGACGCCCGCGATGGTCACGGGCGTGGGGATGATCCTCGGCACCGCGGCGTACATGGCGCCCGAACAGGCGAAGGGGCGCGAGGCGGACAAGCGATGCGACCTGTGGGCCTTCGGCTGCGTCGTCTACGAAATGCTGACGGCCAAGCGGGCCTTCGAGGGCGAGGACATCACCGACACAATTGCGGCAGTCATGCGCGGCGAACCGAACTGGAGCGCGCTGCCGCCCGACACGCCCGCGAACGTGCGGCTGCTGCTCGAATCGTGTCTGACCAAGGATCGCCGACGGCGGGCGGCTGATATCGCCGTCGTCCAGTTCCTACTTGGTGATCGCGCAACCGTGGCGTCGGCGGTGCCAGTGCCGGCACTTACGACGCGGCATCCCGTCTGGCGACGCGCGCTGCCGTGGGGCGTGGCCGGTGTGTTCGCGGTCGCCCTGGTCACTGCGCTGCAGGCCTGGTCGCCATGGCGCGCAGCCGCGACGCCGCGGGTCACGCGCCTGACGATCACAACTTCAGGTCCCGCGGCGTTGACGATGAACGGCCTCGATCGCGATCTGGCGGTTTCACCCGATGGCCTACACGTTGTTTACCTCGGCAACAATCGCACGCAGCTCTTCGTCCGGGCGCTCGATTCATTCGAGCCGATCGCGATCGCGACCAACACTGGCACTAGCGGCAATCTGCGGTCGCCATTTATCTCACCGGACGGCCAGTGGGTCGGCTTCGTCAGCGGCAACACGACGATCCGTAAGGTGGCGATCACCGGCGGGCCCCCGGTCACCGTGGCCACCCTTGACGGTGTTCCCCGTGGCGCGTCGTGGGCCCCCGACGGCACGATCGTTTTCGCGACGGTGAACCTGGCAACAGGACTGCAGCGCGTGTCGGCAGCTGGCGGGACACCCGAGGTCCTGACGCGGCCCGATCACGCCCATGGTGAAGCCGACCATGTCTGGCCGGAGTTGTTGCCCGGCGGTCGTGCGGTCCTGTTTACGATCACGATGCAGACCGGCGGACTCGATGCGGCCCAGGTGGTTGTGCGCGACTTGGCCACAGGCACGCAAAAAGTCCTCGTGCGTGGTGGAACCCATGCGCACTACACGGCGAGCGGCCATCTGGTCTACGTGGCGGCGGGGACGCTCCGCGCGATCGCCTTCGACTCGGCGCGGCTGGAGACGCACGGCACGGCAGTGCCCGTGCTGCCGCGGCTCGCGACCACGGACACGGGCACTGGCGATTTCGCGCTGTCCAGCGACGGCACCCTCATCTACGTGGACGTGCCGGGCAGCATTCTGCTGAGCGCGCGCACTCTCGTGTGGGTCAATCGCACCGGCAAAGAAGAGGCAATCGCCGCGCCTCCGCGCGCCTACCAACATCCACGCCTATCGCCCGACGGCACCCGTGTCGCGGTCTTCAGCAACGATCAGGAGAACGACATCTGGATTTGGAGCCTGCAGCACGCGACGCTCACGCGCCTGACACTCGAGTCGAGCCGCGACGAGGTACCGATCTGGACGCCTGACGGTCGTCGAATCGTGTTCAGCTCCAACCGCGAGAGCGGCGGTTCAACCAATCTCTGGTGGCAGGCGGCCGATGGGACCGGTGTGGCCGAGCGGCTGACGACGAGTAGCCAAGCCCAGTTTGCCACCGGGACCACGCCTGACGGGACCGCTGTCTTGTTCATGGAGCAGACGCCGACGATGGGCGGAGATCTGTTGCAAGTCGCACTGGACGGGACGCGACGCGTCACGCCGCTGCTGCACACCAAAGTGGACGAGCGCAATGGCATCGTCTCGCCCAGCGGTCGGTGGCTGGCGTATGACTCCAACAGCTCGGGCACTGCCGAAATCTATGTGCGGCCCTTCCCGAACGTCGGCGGCGGCCAGTGGCAGGTGTCGACCGCGGGGGGGCGGCAGCCGCTCTGGGCCCGAAACGGTAAAGAGCTGTTCTATCTCGATGACGCAGGGGGGCTCTCCCGGGTACTGGTAGAGACAAGCGGTACGACGTGGAACGCCGGCACCCCGATGAAGCTCTTCGAAGGGCGTTATTACGATGCCACGACTGGCAGCGCCGGCCGTTCGTACGATGTGTCGCCAGATGGTGAGCGGTTCCTGATGATAAAACGGCCCGGCAGTGACGCGGGTGCCACGTCGGCGATCCTTGTGGTGCAGCATTGGAACGAGGAGCTGAAGCGCCTCGTTCCGACGAAATAGTCGGTCTACCGAGCGTTTCGGATCTTCGCGAAGAGGCGCTCGTACTTGCCGAGCACGACATCCCAGCGGTAATTCTCGCGGACGTATTCCACGCCGTTCCTGCCAAGTTCGCCACGCAGGCGGTCGTTGCCGGTCAGCAGCTTCAGTGATTCCACGAACTCGTCGCGATCCGCGTAGAACAGCCCGCCGTTGCTGCGGACGCAGTGCTCGACGAGGACGGCGCTGCGCGCGTTGGCGAGGATCGGCGTGCCAACCGACAGCGCTTCGAGCGCGAGCAGCGAGAGACTTTCGTACGGCGACGGGCAGACGACGACGGTCGCGGCCTCGAGCGCCTGCAGCCGTTCGCGATCGGACAAGCGTCCCGCGAAGCGAATGTACGGCTCCTCGGGCAGCACCATCAGCTTGGCGCCCATCAGCACCAGCGTCGCGTCGCCACCCTCCTTCACGTATTCGGTGAAGTACTGGATCAACTCTTCGCAGCCCTTGCCGGGATCGATCCGGCCGCCGTACAGCACCATCGGACCGTACAGCCGATGACGCCGGCGGAACACGGCGCCGCGCGCCATCAGATGCGCGGGCGAATCGAGCGACGGCGACTCGTCTTCAAACCCAGTGGCCGGCTCAGTGGCGTCGCCGCCGGCCGTCGAGGCGCCCGGCTCTTCGTCGGCCGATGGCGCGGGAATTCGCGGGTACGGTTGCACCTGCGCGAGATCGATGCCGACGCCGACGGTTTCTTCGAGCAGCGGCCGCTCCGGAAACTGCATCTCGACGAAGCGGCGTTCGCTCTCGGTGAGGTAACAGATCGCTGCCGGCGTGCGGAAGACGTCCTTGAAGATCTCGAGCCGGATGGCCGGCTCGTCGTGCGCGGTCGACACGAGAATGCTGCGCTGCGGTGCGATCTCCAGGCCGACCACCGTCGTCGCATAGAGGTAGGTGAAAAAGATCAGGACGTCGTACTGCTGATGGTTGCGCCGCAGGAACTCGATGAGCCCCGGGCACCACGGTCCCTGCTGTTTCAGCCACTCCATCTCGTCGGCGCGGCTGTGCGGCTTATCGTAGATCCGTTCCGAGAACGCGTTGAACGCCTCGATGTCGCGCGTGGAGGAGGTGGCGAATCGCCGCACCGTCACGCCGCGGATGCGATCGGCGCCCTCGGGATATTCGTTGTTCCAGGTGACGTAGTCCTGCGCGCAACTCGTCAGGACGTCGACGTCATGACTGGTGGCGAAGCGCTCGGCCACGAGGCGGCAGAGGTGCTCGGATCCGCCGAGCACTTCCGCGCCGTACCGCTGAATGATGAAGGCTATTTTCACGAGAGTGTATGCAGAAGCGCGGTCAGTTCGCGCGTGACGCGGGCGTCGCCGAAGTCCGCGAGGCGGCGGCGCTGGCCGGCGATGACCTGCGTCCGCAGCCCATCGTCGAACGCGAGCGCGCCCAGGAGTTCGGCGACGTATTCGAGATCTTTCGGCGCAAATTGCACGCCGGCGCCGCCCAGTGTGTCCGGCACGGCAGCCGCGGCGTAGGCGAGCACCGGCACGTCGGCGGCCATCGCTTCGACCAGCGGCACGCAGAAGCCTTCGTGTTCGCTCATTGAAATGTAGACGGCCGCGTGACGGTAGTAGACGGCGAGCTCTTCGTCGGAGACAGGGCCGGTGAACAGAAATCGGTCATTCAGGAAGCGGTACTCGGTCATCAATGCGCGGATCATCGAATAATACCGCGGCACCACGTCGAACCGGCCGACGAAGATGAAACGGTAGTACGCGTCAACGTAGCGCTTATAGACCTCGGCCAGCCTGATGATGTCCTCGATCTTCTTGTTCGGTGCGATGCGCCCCACGAACAGAAAGTTGACCAGGCCATCGTTGAGAATCGTATCGAGCGCCGGCCGTTGAGCGGGCTGCGTGATACGCGACGTGTCGACGGCGATCGGGAACACGCCGGTGCGCTCGAAGCCGAGCGTCTCGAGTTCCTGGCGGTTGTACTCGGAGTCGCCGAGCGCGAGATCCACACGGCCGGCGAGCGTGGCGAGCTCGTCGCGACCCAGCGATGCGAGGCGGAACAGTGACGGGTCATACGGAGCAAAGTACGACGCCGGCGTCACGTTGTGATACTGCAGCACGCGGCCCGATCCGAGTGACGCGAATGCCTCGGTCATCGGCGACGGGAGCGCGTAGTGGAAAATCGTCAGCTGCCCCTGTGTCGCCGCCGGGTCCGCAAACGGCCGCACGTCGTGCCGCAGGTCATCGTCCATGGTCAGCGCGTAGAGCTCCGACTCGTGGCCCATGCCGCGGAGCAGATCGCGAACGCGCCGCGCGCTGTCGCCGATCGCGTCGCCTTTGTGCGCCGCAGGCACCCACTGATTGACGATCAATTTCCGCCTTCTGACTTCGTACTTCTGACTTCCGGCGGTGGAGCCGCCGGGAGCGCCTGATAGATGGCGGGACGGTACAGGCGCAGCTCTTCGAGTTCCTGAGCCGCGTCGAACTGTCCCCAGAAATCGAACGCGACATGCGGTTTCGGCGCGCGCGGGCTGGTGAGGATGCGATCGACGAATCCCAGCAGCGTGCCGGCGAAATCCTTCGAGCGAAGGCGATCGACCGCGGCCAGCTGACCGTCGACAATCTGGTCCTGCAACTCCACGTTCGAGACAATTTCGTCCATCAGCGCCGCGACGTGAAGAGGATCGCGATCCTCGAACAGGACACCCGCGCCGTCCATCGTCGAGGGGACGGCGGTCGCCGCGTAGGCGAGTACCGGGACCTGCTTGTAGAACGCCTCTACGATGGGTACGCAGAAGCCTTCGTGTTCGCTGGCGCATAGGAAGAGATCCGCGACGTCGTAAAAGGCGACCAGTTCTTCGTCCGACACGTGTCCGACGAACTGCACGTGGGAGGCGCCGAGCGTGCCGACCAGCTGGTGCAGCGACGCCAGGTAGCGCTCGAACCCGCTTTGCGCGCCGACCAGCAGCAGCCGCGAGCGCGGGTTGAAGATCGTGTGATACGCGTGAAACCAGCGGATCAGATCCTCGATCTTCTTATTGGCGATCACGCGGCCCACAAACACGATGTTCGTCCACTCATCGTCGAAGTCGCGCGCGACGAGCCAGTTCGGCTCGCGGTCGAGATGCGAGAAGTCGGGGACGACCGGCAGCACCGCGGTACGCGGGAAGCCGAGGGTCTCGAGGTCCTGACGGTTGAACTCCGAATCGCCCATCGCCAGATCGCACCGGTCTGCGTACGCCTGGAGTTCGCGCCGGCCGCGAAACGTCTGCCGCGCGAGCGTTCGATGGACGCCGACGAAATATTCCGGCGGCGTGATGTTGTGGTAGATAAGCGCCATGCGATCCGGCATGGCGTACGCCGTGCGGGATGCCTTTGAGCCGAGCGAAAAATGGTGCAGCAGCAGGTTGTCCGGTCTGCTGACGTCCACCAGCTCGCGGTAATCGCGCGTCTGCGGCTCGAGCCGGTAGTCCGCGGTCTCGACGAAGATCTCCGATTCGTATCCGGCAGACCGGAGCACGCGCTGGATGCCGAGCACTTCGTGACCGATGGCGTCGCCGTAGCCGAGCGTGGCGAGCACCTGGTGGATCCGGATCACCCGTGACTCCCGACAGGCCCCTTCGGCAGTTTGGCGAGTACGTCCTCGGCGGCCGGCAGATCCTGGCGCCGGCGATCGAACCAGCCGGGGAGCGGGTCGGCGATGGGTGCCGGCACGTTCTGGTTCAGCCGCTCGAACATCTCGAGGTACTTGCGTTCGATCACCGCCCAGTCGTAATTGTCGCGGAAAAACTGCCGGCCGTTGCGGCCGAGCGATCCCGAGAGCCAGCGGTTCTGTTCAATCGCTTCGAGTGTGCCGATGAACTCGGCGCAGGTTTCGTAGAACAACCCCGCGTTGCTGCGTAGACACTGACCCTTGAGGACGTCGCACCTGCCGTTGGCGAGCACCGGCCGGCCGAGCGCCCACGCCTCGAGCGCCACCATCGACAGGCTCTCGTAGTACGACGGCATGATCAGCACGTCTGCCGCGGCCATCGCGTCGAACTTGTCCGCATCGTCCAGGAAGCCGAGGTGCCGGATCCGCTGATGCTCGGGGATCGGCAGGAGCGTGTGGCCGATCAGGATCAGCGACAGCTTGCCCGCCGGATCCTTCAGATACCCCTGGAAGAATTCGAACAGCTCCTTGCAGCCTTTGTTCTGATCGATGCGCCCGACATAGACAGCGAACGGACCGCGGACGTTGTACTTCTGGCGGAACCGCGCGCCTTGCGGATTGTTCGGTACATCCGATCCGATGCCGACGATGACGCCGGGGACCGAGTCGTTGCCGGAGACCGCCTGGATCATCGCGCGTTCTTCCGGTGAGTTGTACATCA
>JAYVMG010000227.1:0-10933 GCA_043759095.1 Acidobacteriota bacterium
GTGCGCGACGCACGCACCGCGGGCGCCGCGGATGACGTCTGGCGGGGCCGCCTCGAACGCGCGCGGCAGCCGATCGAGACGAAGCGGGTCGCGCACGAAGCGCAGCTTCAGGAATTGTCCGCGCGCTGGGACACGCTCGCCGACCGTCCGGCCGCCGACGCGGAGCGCCGCACGGTCCTGCAGGCGCTTGGTGAGCGGTTCCTCGAGCGCAATTACATCAATAACCTGCTCGCGGGGATTGAACGCGAGCTGACGCAGTGAACACGATCTACCACAAGCGCACACGAATGATGTTCCTCCTGTCGGCCGTGTCCTCCGTGGTGGAGAGCTTCTAGACATGAGCAAAGTCGTCGGCATCGATCTCGGCACCACCAACTCCCTGGTTGCGTACGTGAAGGACGGCGTGCCGCACGTCATTCGCGATCAGCAGGGTGACGGTCTGGTCCCGTCCATCGTCTCGTTTGCCGATGACGGCACGATCTACGTCGGCCGCGAAGCGCAGCGCCGCCTGCTGACGGACGCGCAGCGCACCGTCTACTCCGTGAAGCGCTTCATGGGGAAGGGGCGCGAGGACGTCCAGGAAGAGGCGAGTCATTTCCCGTTCCGCATCGGCGGCGAAGGCGGCGTGCTCCGCATCAGCGCCGGCGACAAGGAATTCACGCCCCCGGAGATTTCCGCGTTCGTGCTGCGCGAGCTGAAGCACCGCGCGGAGGCGTTCTTTGCCGCCGAGGGTGAGTTCGACAACGAGGTGAATCGCGCCGTCATCACGGTGCCGGCCTATTTCAACGACGCGCAGAGAACCGCCACCCGCGATGCCGGACGCATCGCGGGCCTCGAAGTGCTGCGGATCATCAACGAGCCGACGGCGGCGTCGCTCGCCTACGGACTCGACAAGCGGCACACGGGCATCATTGCGGTCTACGACCTCGGCGGCGGCACGTTCGACATCTCGATCCTCCGCGTCGAGGACGGCGTCTTCCAGGTGCTGGCCACCAACGGCGACACGCACCTTGGCGGCGACGACATCGACGTCCTGCTGATGGATCGCGTGCTCGCGACCACGCCGGCTACATCGCCCGAGCACATGCAGGAGATCCGCAAGGCTGTGATTCAGGCCAAGTGGGATCTGTCCGAGCGCGACGAAACCGAGATCAAAGTGGCGCAGGACTCGAAAGTGGCGCAGGACTTGAAAGTGGCGCAGGACTTTGGTCCTGCGTATGCATCGCGCATCACCCGAGCCGAATTCGAAGCCCTGATCCAACCGATCGTCGATCGCACACTCGCGCCCTGCCGTCAGGCCCTGGCCGACGCGGGACTCCTCACATCGCAAATCGACGAGGTCGTGCTGGTCGGCGGATCGACGCGCACGCCGCTCGTGCGGCGCAAGGTCGAGGAGCTGTTCGGCAAGACGCCGCACAGCGAGCTGAACCCGGACGAGGTCGTGGCCCTCGGCGCGGCCGTGCAGGCCGACATCCTGATCACCGGCAACCGCGACATGCTGCTGCTCGACGTCACGCCGCTCTCGCTCGGCATCGAGACGATGGGCGGGATCACGTCGAAGATCATCATGCGCAACTCGACCATCCCGGCCACCGGCAGCGAGATGTTCACCACCGCCGTCGACAGTCAGACCGCCGTCGACATCCATGTCCTGCAGGGCGAGCGCGAGCTGGTCGTGGACAACCGATCGCTGGCCCGGTTCAAGCTGCGCGGGATTCCGCCGATGCCCGCCGGGCTGCCGCGCGTCCAGGTGCGGTTCCAGATCGACGCCAACGGCATCCTCAGCGTGACGGCGAGCGAGCTGCGCACCGAGATTGAACAGACGGTGGAAGTGAAGCCGTCCTATGGCCTGACCGACGAAGAAGTCGAGCGCATGCTGATGGACTCGTTCGAGAACGCCGAGGCGGACTTCGCCGCGCGATTGCTCATCGAAGCGCGCAACGAGGCGGAGAACGTCATCCACGCCACCGAAAAATCCCTGCGTGCGCCGGACATCGACCAGATCGAAAAAGAAGAACTCGCGGCCGGCGAGAAGAAGAAGATCGAGTCGGTGCTGGCGGGCCTGAAGATGGTGCTCAATTCCACCGACCGCGAGACCATCCAGAAGTGGACGCAGGCGCTCAACGACACGACCCGACACCTGGCCGAGGTGATGATGAACCGATCCGTGAAGGCGGCATTGTCCGGCAGAAACATCGATTCCATGTAGCGCGAAGGCTTTAGCCGAGCGAAGAATATATGCCCAAAGTTACTTTCATCATCGACGGCGAGACGACGGTCATTGACTTCGAACACGGCAAGGTGCCGTATTCGAATCACGGCAAGCCTGAATCTTTTCTCGACATCGCAAAGCATTTCGGCGTCCACCTCGAGCATGCCTGCGGCGGCAGCTGCGCGTGCACGACGTGCCACGTCATCATCAACGAGGGCGCGCAGAACCTCAGCGAGATGCAGGAGGACGAAGCGGATCGCCTCGACACGGCGTGGGGATTGACGTCCCGCTCGCGCCTCGGTTGCCAGGCCGTCATCAGCGGCGACGTCGTCTGCGAACTGCCGATGTACACGCGGAACTACGTGCAGGAAGGCGGCGGCATTCAGCTGGGCAAGTCGGACAAGAAGGCCAAGGTCGCAGAGGTGACGCCATGAAGTGGACGAATGCGGAGGACATCGGCATCGCGCTGGTCGAGAAATTTCCCGGCGTGGATCCGCTGACCGTGCGCTTCACCGACCTGCGCGAGAAGGTCGTCGGGCTGGACGGCTTCGACGATGACCCGAAGATGTCGAACGAGCCGAAGCTTGAAGGGATCCAGATGGCGTGGTACGAGGAGTTCAAAGACGCGCAGGGTTAGAAGTCTCAAGTCTCAAGTCTCAAGTCTCAAGTGTGAAATGACTATGCCGTCCTTTTTTCGCCCGGGCATGCGCGCGTATTTCGTGCCGTTCGTCGCCGGCGTCGTTCTGGCCGGGAGCGCCTTCCTACCGTGGGTCCGCGTTCAGGACGTGTCCATGCCTGGCGTGCCGGACGTCGAAGCGTTGTGGATCGTCGGTCTCGGCGCGCTGGCCGCCCTGCTTGCGCTGCTCAGCCTCATCACGCGCAAGAACTCACGGCATCCGCTGCTGCTCATCGGCCTCTTCGCGCTGGGGCTCATGTTCTTGTCGTGGCGCATCGTGCCGACGACGGCGGGCGAGCGCGCGTCGACCATTGCGCAGGCGTTCGCGATCGTGGAGAACACGCCAATCGGCGCCGCGCCCGTCGCGGAGATTGGCGTCGGCATCTATCTCGGCCTCGCAGCCGCATCCGTCCTTGTGGCATTCGGCCTGACGATCGTGATCAAACGCGCCGCGCATCCTTACGCTGTCACCAGCGCAGACGACGACGTATAACGACGACAAAGAAGAAACTTGGGAGATCGCCAAGACCGCGGAGAGAATCTGAATCGACACGGTTGAGTTCTCGGCCTCGCGCTCGTATGCCGTAAGTGTTTCCGGGCGGGAGTATTAATGACACCCAAAGATACGGTCCGCCGTTGTAGATCGACGTCGTCCTGCCGGAAGACACCTACGAGTCGATACAACGGGGCTACGAATCCAGAAACAGACCGTGGTTGGCGGGCGGGATGATCCCGGTCGCGGCGGCCTTCACGAACAACAACTCCACCGCGCGCCGGCCCTCGGTGCCGAGGTCGACTGAGTACTCGTTCACGTACAGATCGATGTGTTTGTACATGACCTCGTCGCTCATCTCCTGCGCGTGGGCGCGGACGTAGTCCAGGCTCGCGGCACGGTGCGCGAACGCGTACTCCACGCTGCGGCGCAGGACGCGGTTCACGCGCTGCTTGATCTCGTCCGGCAGTGACCGCTTGATCACGATGCCGCCGAGCGGAATCGGCGCGCCGGTCTCACCCTCCCAGAACTCACCAAGGTCGATGATCTTTTTCAGGCCCTTCGCTTCGTAGGTGAACCGGTTCTCGTGGATGATCAGCCCCGCGTCGAACTGATCGTTCAGCAGCGCCGGCTCGATGGCTGAGAACACCAGCTCGGTCGTGTTCTTCGCGAGCGGGAATGCGAGGCCGAGCAGGAAGTTCGCGGTCGTGTATTGTCCGGGGATCACGATACTCAACGAACCGCCAGCGGCTTCGTCCTGTGTGATCGGCCGCTTCGAGATCAGCAGCGGCCCGCAGTTCCTGCCGAGCGCGCTGCCGGCATCGAGCAACACATAGTTGCCGATGCAGTAGGCGTAGGCGTGGTAGCTCAGTTTGGTGACGTCGGCCTCGCCCGCGAACGCCGACGTGTTCAGTGCCTCCACGTCGGCGAGCCGTTCGGAAAAATCCAGACCTTCGAGATCGATCCGCTTGTTCACGATCGCGTCGAACATGAAGCAATCGTTCGGGCACGGCGAGAAACCGAGCGAGAGTGTCATGCGTGGTCGAGGATGCGCAGCGCGGTGACGCCGAGATTGCGGATTGCGTCGGCCATCCTCCAGGCGTCCTTGTCCCTCGGCTCGACGCGGTTCGATACGGCGCGCACCTGCGCGAACACCACTTTGTGAAGCAGACACGCCGACATGAACGCCGCGCCTTCCATGCTTTCTACCTGCGGAGCGAAGCGCTTCACGATTGCCGCAATCGACGCCTTCGTGCCGTGAGCGGTGTTCACCGTGATCCCGGTGACGGCGGCGAGCGCGTCGAATGGCGGGTACGACGGTGGCGCAGGGTTCACGAACACCGATGCGCCTGGCAATCCCAGCTCCTCGAGCGTCAGCATCTGTGTGCCGTCCTCGGCGCCAAGCTCCGAGAGGCGGTCGGACACGATGTTCACGACCGTGCCCAGCTCGAGTGACTTGTCGAAGCTGCCGCAGACGCCGAGGTTCAGCGCCAGGTCGTACTCTCTTCGCGCCAGCGCGTGAGACGACCACACCGCCGCCGCAACCATGCCGACACCGGTGATGACGACGTCCACATCGTGAGCGCCGTGCGTGTAGCTGTTCACGCCGGCTTCGCCCGTCGGCGTGGAATACATGCGCGCCAGGACCGGAGCGACCTCCGGCTTCGTAGCGGCGACGATGAGGATGCGCATCGGATCCAGTTTACGCCGACCCGTGGCGCGAGACTTCACGCGAGCGACTTCAAAATCGCGTGCATCTGCCGGACGCCATCCGTCAGGCTGGCGGGACCCGGCTGCAGGATGTAGGTCGACTTGATCTCGAAGATCCGATCGTCGCGGATCGCGGCGGTCGCATCCCAGCCCGGCCTCGATCGAATCGTCGCCTTCTTCACTTTCTTGCCGCACCACGACGCGAAGATCACTTCAGGATCGCGACGCGCGACCTCGGCCGCAGCGACGATACGGTCCTTCGCGAGGCCCGCGGTGGAGAGTTCCGGGAAGATCGGCGTACCGCCCGCGATCGCGACAAGCTCTTCCACCCAACGGATGCCCGAGATCAGTGGTTCGTCCCACTCCTCGAAGAACACACGCAGCCGCCGGGGAAACCGCGATGCCGACTCTGCGATGCGGTCGAGATCCGCACTCAGCCGATCCGCAAGCTGCTCGGCCTCCTGTTGGCAGCCGACCAATCCGCCGAGCATCGCGATCATCTGCAGGATCTCCGCGACGCTGCGCTGATTGAAAACGACGACGTTCATGCCGCGGCGGACGAGCTCAGCGCACAGATCGGCTTGCAGGTCCGAGAACGCGAGGACGAGGTCAGGTTTCAGGTCGGCGATCTTATCGAACTTCGCGTTGATGAACGCCGACACCTTCGGCTTCAGCCGCGCCTCCGGCGGGCGCACGGTGTACCCCGACACGCCTACGATCCGATCGCCCTGCCCGAGCAGGTAGAGCGTCTCGGTCGTCTCCTCGGTTAAGCAGACGATGCGCTGGGGGTAACGCATAGGTCGGTGAAGACGAAGCCGTCGCGTTCGACGGTGATCCCGGTGTCGACGGCGACGGGATGGTTGAACATCGGGCCGTCGTACGAACAGGTATGGAACTCGCCGCGCTCGGCGCAGGGGTCGATCGACGGCGGCAGCTCCTCGAGCAGCGCGGTGTCGAATTCGCGACCGGCGAACTTGCGATCCATCACCTTCGGGTTCAGGCAGGTGATCCGCGCGCGCAGTCCGGCGGCGATCATCGTGCGCGCCAGGCCCGGCGTGTCGTCCGGCGTACCAAACAATGGGAACATCGGCGTCAACCCCGAGCCGGCCAGCCGCTCCTCACGGTATTTCCGGATGTCCTCGAGAAACAGGTCGCCGAACGCGGCGTGCGTGAAGCCCTCGCTCACCGCGCGCGCCACGGCCTCGCGCATTACCTGTTCGTAGATCTCGTTCGAGCACGGCGACGGGATCGGCGCCATCCACAGCGGGAATCCGAGCGCGGCGGCCTGCGCCTGCAGCACCTCGACCCGCACCGCATGCATCGCCACCCGTTGCGCCGGCGCGTTGATCGTCGTCAACAGCGCGCCGATCTCGACATCGCCGCGCTGCCGCAACGTGTGCACCATCCACGCACTGTCTTTTCCGCTGGACCACGAGACGAGTATTTTCATTGGAAGGCGTCCGGGTGCAGCACGCGCGCCAGCTTGCGGGTGGCATCCACCACGCGCGGGCCGGGGACGACGAACTCGTCGCCGGTGAGCGCGAAGATGTGATGCGTGCGAACGGCGGGCGCCGATGCAATCGCATCCCACGCCCGAAGTGTCTTGGAGAGATCCACGTTCTTCAGGCTGTCACCGTACAGCAACTCGACGATCACCTCGGGTTTGCTGGCGATCAGCATTTCGGTGCTGGCTTGCACCGCCTGCTGCTTGACGTCAGCGAACACGTTGCGTCCGCCGGCGATCTCGAGCATGTCGTGCAGGAAGCCATAGCCGCCGCTCGCGTAGACGTTTCGCAGTGACAGGGGATCGCGCTCGAAGACGAGCAGTGTGGATGGATGCGGCAGGCCGGCTGTCCTGGCACGGATGTCCGCGAGCGACCGGTCCATCTCCGACGCGACCGCGTCAGCGCGGGCCGCCGAGCCGATCCGCGTGCCGAGCGCGCGAATGGTGGTCATGATGTCGGACAGCGCGCGGTGCTGGTAGTTGAAGTACGGAATGCCGGCGCGGTCGAGGCGTTCGATCAGCTCTTTCTGCGTCGCGTAGACGATGACGAGATCCGGTTTGATGGCGAGGATGCGCTCGACGCTTGGATCGAGCAGGCCGCCGACCCTGGGCAGGCGCGACACCTCGGCGGGGAAGCGATCGTAGTTGCTGATGGCCGCCACGCGCGCGCCGTCGCCCATCGCGTAGATCATTTCCGTGACGGCCGGCACGAGCGAGACGATGCGCGAGGGACTCTCCGCAGCGCTCAAGCGCTGCGCCACGTACGACACGCTCAAGCGCTGCGCCACGAGCGATGGCGCCGGCGCCCAGGCGCTCGCCATTAGCACGAGCAGCAGCAGGATTCGCTTCACGGTCATTTCCTCACCAGCAGCCACAGGAAGAACGGTCCGCCGATCAGCGCCGTCACGATGCCGACCGGGAGTTCGCCAGACGACCACACCGTGCGCGCGATCGCGTCACAGGCGATCAGGAATGCCGCGCCGAACAGCGCCGAAGCCGGCAGCACGAGGCGGTGATCCGATCCGACGATCAACCGGACCAGGTGCGGCACGACGAGGCCGATGAAGCCGACCGGGCCGGCGAGCGACACGGCGGCGCCGGTGGCGAGCGACGCGCTGGCCAGCGCCATCCGCTCTGCGGCCACGACGTTGACGCCACGCGCAGCCGCAGCATCGGCGCCCAGGCTGATCAGATCGAGCGACCGCGGCAGCGTCGAGAGCATCGCGAAGGCGACGAGCACGATCGGCAGCGCCGCGAGAATCGGCGCGTAGCTCCCGACGTCGAGCGTCCCCATCAGCCAGCGGACGGTGCGGAACGTGTCCGCGAAATCCGCAAGGTACTGCGTGAACAGGATCAGCGCCTGGAAGAACGCGGTCATCGTGACGCCAGCCAGGAGCAGCACGATCGTCGAGAGGCCGCGGCGACGCGCGGACGCCAGCGCGTACACGATCCCAAGGGCGCCGATCGACCCGGCGAAGCTCGCGAGCGGGATCGAGGCGATGCCGGCGAACGCGAAGTCGAAATGAAATGTGATCGCGAGCATCGCGCCGAGCGCCGCACCGCTCGAGACGCCGAGCGTGTCCGGGGTGGCGAGCGGGTTGCGCAGTAGCGCCTGAAAGACGACGCCGGCCGTGGCGAGCGCCGCGCCAACGAGCGCAGCGGCGAGCACGCGCGGCAGCCGCGCGATGAAGAAGATCTGTGCGTCGGTGTTGTCCGCGAACGGAATCGACCGGTCGAACACCTTCGCCAGAGAAATATGCGTCGATCCGATCAGCGGACCGGCGACCAGCGCCGCGAGCAGCAGCAGCCCGAAGCCGGCGAGCGTCACGATGAGGCGTCTGCGGATCAGCGGCATCACGGCACACGCGCCAGCGGTGTCACCGTCAGGTGGCCGGCGATCGGATGGCGATGCACATCCGCGTCCACTCCGTACAGCACGCGCACGGTGTCCGGCGTCAGCACGTCTTCGGTCGGACCCTGCGCCACGACGTGACCGTCGTGCAACAGGATCAGATGACGGCACAGCGCGGCCGCGAAATTCAAATCGTGCGTCGACAGCACCATCGTCACGCCGCGGTCGCGGTTCAGGCCCGCGAGCAGCAGCTGGACGTCGAGCTGGTGACCAAGATCGAGCGACGCGGTCGGCTCGTCGAGCAACAGCAGGGCGGGGCTTTGCGCGAGCGCGCTGGCGATGACGACGCGCTGTTTTTCGCCGCCGCTGAGCGTGGCGAACGGACGATCCTCGAACGCCGACGTGCCGGTGGACGCGAGCGCCTGCCTGGCGATCGCGAGATCCGCCGGCCCCTCGAGCGTGAACGTTCCAAGGTGCGGGTAGCGTCCCATCAGCACGATGTCGAGCACGGTGAAATCAAACGGCGCGTGAGTGTCCTGCGGCACCAGCGCGATGCGCCGCGCTAGATCGCGCCGCGTCCACGCGGCCAGCGGACGGTGCTCGAAATCGATCGCGCCGGCGGACGGCGCCAGCGTGCCGCTGAGCATTTTCAGCAGCGTGGTCTTCCCGGATCCATTCGGTCCGAGGATCCCGATCAGATCGCCAGCCGCGACGGTCACGGACACATCGTCGATCACGCGCGCCGCGCCGGCGCGATACGCGAACGACAGGTGACTTGCGTGTAGCATCCGGCTCTCAGCAATCTGTAGTGCGGGCCTTGAGGCCTGCCTGATCAGCAGACCCGAGGGTCTGCGCTACTTCCAGATCCAGCGCCCAGCAATCGGATCGCTTGACGCGCTCGCCGGCGACGACGTTGAGCGGCGCGCGGAACAGCGGGCTGTTCGTCACCAGCGTGTGGTATTCGCCGAGTTCACCGCACGGATCGACGCCAAGGCGCGTGAATTCCTCGAGCATCTCGCGCCGCAGCGGGCGACCGAGCCAGCTCTCGTCGAGGAACTCTGCGCGGGCTGTGACGATGATCGCGTCGGCGTCCGAGGCGGTCCATTCGTTGAAGAGCGACAGCGTGGAGGATCCGAACAGCGGCTCAACGGCGATCAACCCGTGCGCGCCGCACTGCGTCTCGGCCCACAGCTTGTGCTCGCCGAACAGGATGTCGCCAAAGATGACGTGCGTGACGTTGTGCCGGACCTTGGCCTCACGCAGCGCATCGCTGAACGCGGCGTCGTAGGTGTCCCACGTGCAGCGTCCGGTGACGCGCGGCAGGCCGAGGCGATCGGCTTGCGCGGCGAGCACCTCCGGCCGCAGGCCGTGCGAACGGCTGCGCGCCTCCGCCTCGTCGAACATCGTGACCATACAGACAAGCTCGTACTGGGTGTGCGTGCGGTGGAGCGCGGCGCAACTGTCTTTTCCGCCGCTCCACGAGATCGCGGCGCGCGGGTGGCCAATGGGCAGGGTGGCTCCTTCGGCGTCTTCCGCGCCGAAAAACAAGGACGCCCCCGGTGATCAGGTTTCCTGACTCGCGGCGTGAATCCGCTTCGCGCGCCTTCCCGGGCCGGAGCCCAGTGGCGGACCATGGACCAGAAATCCATGGACCAAGCGAAGCGTAACCGCTTACAGTGGCGGGACCGTGTGGGCATCGCACCCACTTCGCGTAACCGCCGGGGCACGCGTCAATTACAGGGGCCGGAGTATAGCAGGGTTGCCTCAAGCCGTTGTTTTTTCGTAACATTGTACGTTCGTGTCCGCACAGCGGGCCGGACCGTTTACGGAGCCAATTTTCAAGGGGAGCGCATGAGCAAGAGTTCGACTGTCACCGTCCGCGAGAAGCCTGTCGAAGGCGTGGCAACAGCGACGGTCGGCGGCGTCACGATCCATGGCGAGACGTTCGTCATCGATACGGATCAGCGCGTGGAGCTGGTCGATCTGACGAACAAGATCATGGAATTCGTCCGGCGCTTCAATGTCAGGGAAGGGCTCATCAGCATCTGGTCGATGCACACGACCTGCACCCTGTTGATCAACGAGTTCCAGGTCGCGCTGTTGTCCGACATCAAGAAATTTCTCGAGCAGATGGTCGCGCGCGACGCCGAGTACATGCACAACGATCCGAAGCACTCGGACTGCGATCGCATGAACGCCGATTCGCACCTGCGCGCCATGCTCCTCGGCCACAGCTTGTCGCTGCAGATCAGCGGCGGCGAAGTGGTGCTCGGTCAGTGGCAGCGGATCCTGATGGCGGAACTCGACGGCCCGCGCGCCCGCTCGCTCCGCGTCCAAATTTTCGGCGTCTCGTGAACAGCGAATCGGGCAATTGGGGAATCGGGTAATCGATTCCCCGATTGATTCTCCAATTACCAGATTCCCCAATTACCAAATGCAGTCCCGCCTCGCTGCTGCCGGTCTCCGCGACATCTCCGACAAGCTTG
>JAYVMG010000228.1:0-4113 GCA_043759095.1 Acidobacteriota bacterium
TTTTTCAACGAACACCTTCACGTGCGCGGACGCCAGGTCCTTGCCCTTCAGCTGCACGGCCAACTTCTCGAGTTTGTAGAGGCTCATGGCCGCCTGTCCGGCCGGCGACCGCCCAGCCATGAACTTCCGCACGTCCTCTTCGACATCGTCGAGCGTCGTGCGATCCTTGCCGCGCTGCCAGATGTGCGGGAACGTCTCGGCCAGCTGATTCACCGCGCGGCTAACACCGGTCGCGTCGCCGCCGGTGACGATGATCGCGCTCTTCTCGCCGAAGGCTTTTTTCACGACCTGGATCAGTCCCTCGCCAGGCTGCAGCGCGGGCGCTTCCCATTTGTGGTCCTTGATCAGTTGTTCGACGACCGGATGCGCCGCGCCGATCAGGACCAGGATCGGCTCGCTCGCTGGCGTGGCGATCGACTTCGCGGTTCGCGCGATCGGCAGCGAGATGCCGGTGGACTCGAGACCGAGCCGCGCCGCGAGATCGATGACGCCTTCCGCGCCGGCGCCTTCCGCGCTCAGCAGTACGTCCACGCGATCCGGGATCAGGTTGTTGTCGGTATCGGCGAGCGCGCCTTCGATGGAATAGAAACTCGACAGATCGAAATTCTCTTTCGCGCCGCCGCCCGGCCGGCGCGCCGGAGGCTGCGATGCGGCGGGTTCTGGCGCCGCCACCTTCGGAAGATCAATTGTCACGCCACCGGACCCCGGCGCGCGTAACCGGATCTGCACGTCCCGTACGCTGGCGTACGAGAGTGGTCGCTTCACGTCGCGGCTGCTCGTGGCCTTGAACTGATTCAGCGCGACCATGGCCTTCACGAGGTCGCCGCCGTTGGTCATCTGCAGAGTGACCGTCAGGCGATCCGCGCCGTCCGCGCCGCCGGCGTGCATGTAGATCGCCGTGGCTGACGCCGCCGAAGCGGTCACGCCCTTCCCGACGAGGAACTGCTTCACTTCGTCGGCGATCTTGTCGGTGGTCGGACTCTTCTGATCCCAGACGAACGGCAGGTGGCCTGCCAGCATCACCGCCGCCATGCTGAGGCCCGCATCGTCGCCGCCGAGCACGGCGACCGCAGGCTTTCCGCCTTGCAGGAAAGCGACGACCGCGCCGTCACCGGCTTTCAGGCCGGCGCCGCCGATGGCGTCGAGCGACATGCCGGATCCCGACAGCGATTTGGCGCCGACGAAGATCGTGGGGCTGTCGCCAGGCTGATAGCCGCGGGCGACGGTCACCGGCAGGTTCATCGCGGATGTTTCGTATCCGAGGCGCGCGGCCACATCGCTTGCCGCCGCGAGTTCGCCCGAGGACGGCTGTTCCGGCAGCACGATCCGCACGTCGACGAAGTCGATCGCGCCGTCGCCGTTGCGGTCCTGGAGCACGACGCCGGGTTTGAACAACTCAGACAGCGACGCGGGCGTCGTCTCGGCCGGCGCGGTGCGACCAATCGCTCCACCGGCTGTGAGGAGGACGAGAATGAGAGCAGAGACCTTCTTCATGTCTGGTGCGTTCAAAATTGGAGCCGCACCGCAAACTCGGCCTGCCGAGACGGGGCGTTGATGTTCGCCAACAGCGACGTGCTGGCGCCGAACAGCGGACGGCCGCTCACCGCATCGTTACCGGCGCCGAGGTTGGCGTTCGGTGTGTTGAAGTTGACGCGGTCGAAGATGTTGAACAGCTGGGCGATGAACTCGGCGCGGGCCGCCCCGATCCGGAACGTTTTCGACAACCGCAGGTCGACGTTCGCGAAGCCCGGACAGTCAACCGTCGTCACCTCCGTGAGCCCGCGGGACCGGCGGAAGACGTTCACCGCGTCGAGACTCATGTCGCGGCAGCCGGCGCCCGGCAGGACGCCGGCCGGCAGATCGCCGGTGTAGCCGTCCGCGTTGAGGTCGAGCGAGGACGTCGGGTTGAACCGCAGGCTCGATCGGAAGTCGGCGATCGCCGAGAACTGAAAACCGGCCGGCAACTGCACGATGCCGCTGGTGACGAGGCGATGACGCCGATCGGACGCGCCGTACCGCTCGATCTGGTAGAAGCCGTAGCGATCGGCCAGCAGGTTAGTAGCCGACGTGTCCATCGCTTTGGAGAGGGTGTAGGACGCCAGGAACTGATAGCGGTTCGACATCCGCTTGTCGACTTTCAGCAGCAGCGCCCGGTACGAGTTGTTCGCGGTCGAGGTCCAGACGTTGACGCGCGCGAACTGCGGATACAGCTTCGCCTTCGTCGTTTGATCGGGCAGGTTGGGGTCGACAATGTCGCGATCCGAATAGCGATTGGTGATGCTGACGTCGGCCGTCACCGCGATGTCGCGGGTGATCGTGCGGCTCACGCCGAGGTTGAACTGATGCGCATACGGGTTCACCGTGTCGTTCGACTCGACGGCCACATTCGGCGCGGCCGTGCTGATGAACGATTCCCGCGACTTCCCGCCGAGTGGATCGGGGAACGACGGCCGCGAAATGATGATCGTTTTTGCCTGCGGCCAGGTCAGCTCGTTGAAGTTCTGGAGCGTCCGCATGTTGTCGTAGAACATGCCCCAGGCGGCATGGATGTTCATGACGCCGTTGTTGGCCGGATCCCACGCCAGACCGACGCGCGGACCGAAGTTGTTGAAGTCGCCACGGCTCGACGTGGGCTGTTTCACGACGGAGATGTCGAGCGGGAACGAGCCGTCGCGTCCGAGCTTCGCTTGAATGTCCGAGAGCAGCTGCGGCAGGTTCTCGTTGAACGAGCCCTTCTGCAGGTCGTAGCGCAGGCCGAGGTTGAGCGTCAGCCCGCTCCGGACCTGCCAGTCGTCCTGCACGAACGCCGCGAACGTTTTGGTCGGGATATTCGCATACGTCGGCAGCGAGTTCGTGTACTGCGTCGGGTAGGTCGAAGGATCCGCCGCGTTGTACGGCGTGTCCTTCGGGAACGTCCAGTTGCCGAGCGGCGAGCCCGTGTTGTCGCCCTCGAACGGGATGCTGCTGAAGTCAACGCCACCCTTCCACTGGTGCGAGCCGCCCCGTGTGTGCATCAAATACGAGAAGTCGTCCTTGAACTCCCAGCGCGACTCGGGGCCCATCTGCGCGTTGCCGCAGCCACCGACGGTGATCGACGGGTACGTGTAGATCGGCGTGCATAACGGCAGCCGTGCCGTGAAATCAGCCGGTGCGTAGTCGCCATGGCTGTAGGGCGGCGATACTTCGTACTTCGCGTACGCGTACTGGAAGCGGGCGTCGTTCAGTGTGTTCGCGTTGATGACCCAGGTGTGCCCCAGCACGGCCGACTTGCGGGGCACGGCGAAATCGAAGCTGTTGCTGACGGCGGTCGTGCCACCGGCCGTGATGATCGGCCGATACTCGTCCTCCGCCCCGTACCGGAAGAACAGACTCTGCCCCTGCCCGATCTGATGATCGATCTTCGTGTTGTACGTCCAGCGCGTCTGATCGCTGAGGAACGTGCCCTCGTATTGCGGCCAGAGCCCGCGGGCATTCACGGTGAGAAACTGCTTCTCCTGCGTGCCTTCGTACGCGAAGAAGAAATGCGTCTTGTCCTTGACGATCGGCCCGCCGATCGTGCCGCCGTACTGATACCGCCGGTAATCCGGCTTCGTGGTCTGAAAAAATTCCTTCGCCGTGATGGAGGCGTCGCGGAGGAACAGCAGGCTGGATCCGTGCATCTGATTGGTCCCTGACTTCGTCACCACCGACACAAGGCCGCCAGTCGCGAGCCCGTACTCGGCTTTGTAGGTCGACGTGGACACCTTGAATTCCTGAATCGCGTCCATCGCGAAGTTCTGCCGCGGCTCGCCCATCTCGGCCCACGTGTTGTTGACGCCGTCGACGACGAACCCGTTCGAGTACTCACGTCCGCCGGCGCCGACGTTCACGTTGCCGCGATAGAACTGCCCGCGGATGTTGTCCTGCGACGTACCGGGCGTCAGCATCGCGAGATCGATCCAGCGCCGCGAGGCGACGGGCAGATCCTGAATCTGCTGCGTCGAGACCGCCGTCGACACGTCCGATCGCGTGACATCGACGATGGGCGACTCGCCGGTCACCGTGATGGTCTCGGACAGCGATGCGGGCTTCAGCGCGAAGTTGATCATGGCGGTCTGATCGATGATGAGCGTG
>JAYVMG010000229.1:0-10926 GCA_043759095.1 Acidobacteriota bacterium
GCCAACACCCGCGCTACACCGCGATCGTCGCGGCCGCCCAACCTGCGGGATCCTTGTCCGATTGTATCCACCGATGTAAATCGACCAGCACGGAATCGCTGTCGCGGCGAATCACGTACCTGTCCATGTTTCTCGTCGCGCGCCCCGAGGTATGCACGCCGTCAGGCTGGTAGCGAGAATCATGCTTGGTGCATTGGAACCGGTGGTCCTTCGGCAGCCACTTCACCACGTTGTTCTCGTGCGGGCACGAGAGCGCGAACACGTACACATGTCCCTGGGCGCGCGCCACAATCACCTGCGCCGTGCGGTCCACGTTCGCGCTGTCGACCGGTGGAATCGGAAATCGCGTCTCGCTGCCGCTTTGGACGCCCTCCGTGAAGAACACGGGCAACGCCTCCGCTGCCGATGACGACAGGCCGAGCCATCCGATCGCCACGCCGAAACAGCCGGCCGACTGGAGAAACTCACGCCGACACGGCAGATCGTCGCACTCCTTTTTCATGGCCCTCTATCCGATATTCGGGAGCGCGGCGCCGGCGAGCGTGGTCAGCGACCACAGGATGAGGCTGGCGACCGCGGTGTAGTGGAGTCGCGCCCAGGCGCGCGGTTCGCCGCGTTTCACCTGGCGCTCGCCGAGCAACAGCAACCAGCCATTGACGAGCAGCAGCACCATCAGCCCCATCTTCAGCCAGAACACGCGCGAGTAGAAAAACGTCTGGACGTCCGCACCGAACAGCAACGCGCCGCTGATCCCCAACGCCACCAGCCCCAGCACGACGATGAGGTGCGTTTGTTCCAGCAGGTGGAGCTGCGTGGTCCGCGTCGCCCCGCGATCGCGAACCGCCGTGATCGTCGCGAGATCCGCGGTGATCGCGCATCCCCCGCCGGCCACGAGACCACCGATGTGCAGGAACTCGATGCCGGTGCGGAGCGCAGCGTGGTTGGCGTAGAGCGACACCCAGGATTCGATCACATGACTCAGCACGTCATCGATTCCCGAAGATCATCATCAGGTAGCCGACGGCGCCGACGCTGACCGACGCGATCGCAAGGTTTCGGTGCGTCGTCTTGCCGGCTTCGAACGTGACCGCACCGTTCCTGCCGGTGCTGGGAGCGGCGGCCGTGGTCGCGAGAAAGCCGGCATCGGCGGCCATCATCAGCAGGCCATGCACCAGTCGCAGCTTGCGGCCCTCGGTGTCCTGCCGACCCTCACCAAACAGATTCCACGCGCCGGTGACGGCGTTCACGCCGAAGAGGCCTACGATACCGGCGCCGACGAAGGCGTGCGCGCCCTTCTTGCTGTCGTTCGACCCGTCCAGCGACTGCCCCAGAGCGACCTCCGCGGCGAACAGCGGCAGCGTGGCGAAGCTGGCCCACTTGTGAATCTTCGCGCGTGTCTGATATGCATCGCTGTGTTCAATCGCCACAGGATGAACCGGCTGCGCGCTGTCTTGATAGCGCTGGGTTGCCGGAAACGCGAAGGTGGTCAGCGCAGGCGCAGCAAGCGCGGCAGGGCTGCCATCGTCGCTGCACGACGGCCACGACCGGCGCGGATCGATCAGATCCGCTCGCGCGGACGAGGCGACGAACACCACGGTCACGACGGCGAAAATACAATGCCGCATAAGTTTTATCAACACCCCCATGGGCGAGAGCAACAACGCTGCCACCATGATGACAGGCAAGACGCGACCCGCAGCCACAGGCGGTGTCCCCTGTGGTGGAAACGGTGTCCACAATCCTTCGTCAACCGCCTCGGGCCCCGGGTCCTCGCGCTTCTCCTGCCGGTGTTCGCCCCGATGCTGCGTGCGCAGACGACGTCGGATATGGCGACGATCGAGGGGAGCGTGATCCAGATGGCGCCAAGCACGTTCAGCGTGTCGCCGAACGGCGTGGGCCTCGGCGACACGAAGACGTTCCTCCCCAGCCAGACGATCGGTTCCACGGTGTTCGACCGCAGCCCGGGCTCGGCTTCGTCCATCGGGCCGTCGACGTTCGGCGGATCGGTGAACATCCTGTCGCGCAATCTTGGCGCAACCATGACGCCGCGGGGAACGGTATCGGCCGGCTCGTTCAACACGAAACTGTACGACGTGGAATTCGACTCGGGGCAACGAGAGCCGGCTCTCGTTGCAGGTCGCCAGCATCGACACGACCACGCGGACGCTGACCGTCCGTGAGTGCTTGTGGAACGCGAACCCTGCCGATCCGGCGGCTCCGCTCACCTGGGGTGAATCCAGGAGCCTTTCACTGTCGCGCTTGATCGCCGGCAACGGCCGCGCCCGCTAAGCAGGCGGCTCACGCACGAAGCGGCTGTAGATGAAAGATTGTGCGCCTCCGCTCGGCGTGCGGTGCACGTCGGCGATCGTCTCCACAAGGGTGAACATCTCACCAAGTTCTGCGGCGATTCCAGCCGCGTCGTAGCGGCACACCGGCAGGCCGCTGCACCGGTCAGGGCCATCGGGCGCGAATGTTGCGATGATCACCGTACCGCCAGGTTTGACAGCCTCGCGCACGTGACCAACGTAGCGTGCCCGGTCCGCCGCGTCAGTCAGGAAATGGAACACGGCGCGGTCGTGCCAGACGTCCACACTGGGCACGGTCCATGGCCCGGTCACGTCTGCCTCGATCCACACCACCCGCGCGGCCTGCTCGCCCAGCCGCGCTCGTGCTCGCGCGAGTGCAGCGCCTGACACGTCCAGCACGGTCAGGCAGCGTAGACCCCGCGCCACAAGGTGATCCACGAGGCGGGAATCCCCGCCTCCAATGTCGATCACTCACGTAGCGGGCCTCGGGCCCATCGCGTCCAGGAGGTGGAGCGAGACGGCAGGTTCACGCTGAAACCAACTCACCGCATCCGAGGGCTTCGTGGTGTAGATCCGATCCCAATATATTCGTCGATCCATGTTCGCCTCACGTCTGACGTGCGCCGAGTCTCAAGGACGACGCGGGGATGATGGCGAACCCTCATCCGCGGTCTTGTTGACGCCCCGCCGGGGCGTCTGAGGAACCGCTCACGTGGGAACGCCGAGCCGCGGCAGTACCCACACCTGCAGGATGATCCAGACGGCCAGGACAATCAGTATCGTCATTGCCGTGCATCCGTTCCGGCTGTCGCGCCGATTTGCTCGATCGCACGGCGCAGCCGCTGGTCGACCTCGCCGACGAGCGGCTGCAGCGTCTCGCTCTTGACAATCTCGAACATCGCGGCCGGTTTGGCGATGGACACGACCGTGCCGCCGTCTTCTTCCCAGATGCAGACGTTGCACGGCAGGAGCAGCCCCACGGCGAGCTCCGTCTCGAGCGCCCGATGCGCCAGATCGGGATTGCACGCGCCCAGAATCACGTACCGACGAAAATCCTTATTGAGCTTGGCCTTCATGGTCGCCTTGACGTCGATTTCCGTGAGGATGCCAAAGCCCTGCGCCTTCAACGCGTCCGTCACGCGAGATCGCGCCTCATCGAACGGCACCCCACCGAGATGCGCCGTATACCCGTACGCGGGATCGCGCTGCACAACTTGCCCCATTCGCCATTCCTTTCGTGTCACCCAAACCGTGACTTTCCGAACACGTCCGGGCTGTCGACCAGCAGCGGACTTCTCGCCTTGAACGCTTCTGCATACTGCACGCCGACGAGGCTGCCGACATATCGATCCTCGGCGCCGTACTTGTCGAGCAGGCTCGCCTGATCGCCACTGAAGACCGACTCGTATGCCGTGACCGCCGCCATTTTCTGCGCGTAGGTCGCCGACACATCGACGGCGAAGTCGAAACTGCTCCACGCCGGCTCCATGCGGCAGTGACCAAAGAACAGCCGCTCGATTTCATGCGGCTCTGTGCCGTCGAGGATGTGTCCCTCGGCCAGCTCGTCCCATTTCGGCAGGCGCGCGTAAAACACGCCGTTGACGACGATGTCAGTGACCGCGGCGTGATCGGGATGCACACCGGATCCGGCGGTGGTGAAGACCGTTCGAGGCCTGTGAATCCGAAGCAGGCGTGCGACCTGGAGCCTCGCCTCGATCGAATCGCGGATGAGCCGGTCCTGCAGCGTCAACGTCATGCGTTGCACGCCTAGCAGGGCGGCAGCTGTCGCGGCCTGCGCCTGTCGAGCGCCTCGACCCGCGTGTCGCGCCGGTTCGCCCTCGCACAGATCCACGAACAACACAGACTGCCCGCGGCCCGCCAGCTTCGCGGCCGTCCCGCCCATCACAACCTCAAGGTCGTCCGGGTGGGCGCCAAACGCGACGATGTCGTATCGCGTGTTCATGTCACTCGGAGAGATGCATGTTTTTCGGAAACGTGACACGCCGGAAACAGGTCAGGATCGGATGGGGTTCTCGGAGGCCAGCAGCCGTTCGATGCTCGCCTTGGCGCGCTGACGGACCGGTTCCGGAAGCGGTGCGCTCCCCGCCTCGCGACACAGTCCGATCGTCTCGCGCAGCCCCTCGACCAGCGTGGCGCAGCGTGAACAATCCCGGCAATGCCGTTCGATCGCGTCGCAGGCAGTCGCGTCGAGATCGCCGTCCAGGTAGGCGGAGATTCCGGCCAGCATCGCGCCGCACTCGGGGTTCACATCCGTGTTCATACGCCCTCCATGGCGTGACGCAACATCACGCGCGCGCGATGCAGCCGGGTCTTCACGTTCGCTTCAGATATCCCGGCGACGTTCGCGACTTCGCGCGTCGACAGCCCTTCCATTTCGCGCAACACCACGATCATCCGGTACGACGGCGGAAGCGCCTTCAGTGCCTGGCGCAAGCGGTCGCTGACCCACGAATCGATGAGGAGCTGATCGGCGGGGCGCGAATGTCCCTCAACCTCGACCGGTCCGGGTTCCCCGTCGCCTCCAGTGGCGCCTTGCTCGATCGACGTCAAATGTGAAGGCTCACCGACGTGACGCCGCCGCTTCATCCGGCAGGCGTTCTGCACGGTCGTGTACAGCCACGTCCGGAACGCTTCGGGCTCCTTGATGCGGCTGACGTAGCGGTACGTCTTGAGCAGCGCATCCTGCATCACATCCTCGGCATCCTGCGGATGCCCGCAGACGAGCAGGCTGAATCGATACGCCACTTCCTGCGCGCGCATCAGGAGCCCTTCCATCGCGCCGCGATCGCCGCCGGCCGCCGCCGTCACCAGCCGGGCGTAGCCCGCGCGATCGGTCTCGCTCGTGGAGGGATTCAGATGTTCCGGTTTCGTCACAGGCACTGGCGTTCCATCTGTGATTGTAGCCGTGTCACCAATATCGAAAGGCTGAATCTCTTCCGGTGATGACCCGACTGGCATGGCTCGTTGTCCTCGCGATCGCCGCTCTGCCGTCGAGCGCGGCCGCGCAGGACCCGCTGACGATCGATCGGGCGGTCCAGGCGGCTCTCACACAGAACGCTGCGCTGCGGGCCACGCGCGCCTCACGCGACGAAGCCGACGCGCTGATCGGCGCAGCCCGCTCCGGCTTCTTCCCGCGACTGACCGTCACGGAATCGTGGCAGCGCGGCGATCAGCCCGTCTTCGTCTTCAGTTCCCTGCTGTCGGCGCGGCAGTTCGGGGCGCAGAACTTCGCCATCGACGCGCTTAACCACCCGGATCCGATTGGTTTCTTTCGCGGCGCTGTAGGCGTCGAGCAGCTGATTTTCGACGGCGGACGCCAGCGCGCCGCGGCCGACGCCGCGGGGCTTCGCCGCGACATCGCCAGCCTGACCACCGATGAGACGGCTGCCGGGCTGGCGCTCGCCACGACACAGATGTTCGGCCGCGTCGTCGTCGCGCAGGCCGCACGCCGCGCCGCCGACGCAGGAGTAAAGGCCGCGCGTGAAGATCTGGCGCGAGCCGAGCGCAGGCGGGACGGCGGGATGCTCACCGACGCCGACGTACTCGGTCTCGCCGTGCATGTGGCCGATCTCCAGCAGCGGGCCATTCAATTCGAGAGCGACGGAGCGATTGCACGCGCCGAACTCAATCGGCTGATGGGCGTTCCGATCGAACGCGACTATCAGATCGCCGAGCCCGTCGCGGCCGACCGCGCGGCTTCTGCGGAGCCGCGTCTCGATGTGCTATTCGCGGAGGCGGACGCCGCCCGACCGGACATGCAGCGCGCTGCCGCGGCCGAGCAACTGGCCGCAACCGGGCGCGGTCAGGCGCGAGCCGCGCTCATCCCGCAGGTGGCGGCCCAGGCCGGATTCGACGTCAGCGGCACACGTTTCAACGATCGCGCCTCGTCGTGGCTTTTCGGCGGCGAGGTGCGGTGGACGTTCTCGCTCGGCGGCGCCGAGTTTGCGCACATGAAGGCTTCGCTCGAGGCGGTACGCCGCGCACGGGCGGAATCAGACGATGTGCGGTCCGCGGTGCACGTGGAGGTCGTCAGCGCGCTGCGCCGGCTCGACGCCGCTCACGCACGCCAGGCCGTCGGGCGCGCCGCTGCGGAGCAGGCGCGCGAGAGCCAACGCATCATCCGCGATCGTTTTGACGCGGGCCTGGTCGGCGTTAACGACGTGCTGCGTGCGTCGACGGCAGTGCTCGACGCGGATACGCAGATAATTTCCGCGCTCGTCGACGCCATGAGCAGCGACGCCATGCTGCGCCGCGCGCTGGGGCGAACCAAGTGAGGTCGATGTGAAGCTGAACGTGTGTATCGTGTCCATCGCGGCTGCCGTCGCGTCGGCGTGCGCGGCCGCGCCGCCGCCGGCGAAGGTGGACGCCGCGCCGGTGGCGGTGTCCCTCGGCCGCGCGGAGATCGGCGACCTGCCGTCACTGTTCGAGGCCGGCGGCGTCGTGCGCGCGCGCTCGACCGCGGTGATCGCCAGCCGCGTGATGGCGCCGGTCACCGAGGTGCTCGTGCGGCCTGGCGACCGCGTGCGCCGGGGCGCTCCGCTCATCCGGCTCGACGCGCGCGAGATCAACGCGTCCGGCGCGAGGGCGTCAGCCGCGCTCGACGCCGCGCGACAGTCGGCGGATGCGGCCGCCTCAGACACGCGCGCGGCGGAAGCCGGACTGCGCATCGCCGGCCTGACACACGAGCGCATCGCTGCGCTCCATGCGAAGCGATCGGCCGCCACGCAGGAGCTCGATCAGGCGACGGCGAATCTCGGCGCCGCCGAAGCGCAGATGAGCGGCTCGGTCGCGAGGGCCGCGGCCGCCGGCGCCGCGCGCAACGAGGCGCAGGCGGCGCTGCAGGGATCTCAGATCGCAGCCTCCTACACCGTCCTCATCGCGCCCTTCGACGGGCTCGTCACCGAGCGTGTCGTCGATCCAGGAACGATGGCGGCGCCCGGCGCGCCGCTGCTCACGATCGAGGAGTCGGCAACCTTCAGGCTTGAAGTCCGTCTCGACGAGGCGCGCGCGGCGCTGGTCGCCGTCGGACACACCGCTGACGTCAGCTTCAGCGAAACAGCGGCGCCATCCGCCAACTGGAGCGCCGCCCGCATCGTCGAGATCGGAAGACTCGATGCCGCCTCGCATGGGTTCATCGTCAAGCTCGAAGTGCCCGATGCCGCCCACATGCGCTCGGGCCAGTTCGGGCGCGCGCGATTCCACGGTCCGGCGCGGCGAACGCTGACGGCGCCGGTCGCCGCCCTCCTCCGCCGCGGTCAGATGACGTTCGTCTTCGCCGTGGACGCCGACGGCCTCGCCCGGCTGCGGTCGATCTCGACCGCGACGACCGCCGGGGACCGCATTGAGGTCCTCGCTGGCGTACACGAGAACGATCGCGTCGTGACGAACCCGCCGGTGACCCTGTTGGATGGGACGCGCGTCGTCGCCGGAGAAAAGCGATGACCCACCACACCGGCATGGCGGGACGGCTCGCCGCCGCGTTCATCCACTCCAAGCTGACGCCGCTCTTCATCGTCGCGTCGATACTGCTCGGTGTGTATGCCGTGATCGCGCTGCCGCGCGAAGAGGAGCCGCAGATCGTCGTGCCGATGATCGATGTCTTCGTGGACATGCCCGGCGCGTCGCCGACGGAAGTCGAGCAGCGCGTCACGCGCCCGATCGAACAACTCCTCTGGGAAGTGCCCGGCGTCGAGTACCTGTACTCAACCTCGATGCCGGGGCGCGCGATGCTGGTCGTCCGCTTCCTGGTCGGTCAGAACGAGGAACACGCGCTCGTGCGGCTCACCCAGAAGCTGGCGGCCAACGCCCCACTGTTGCCGCCCGGCGCGGCCGTCCCGCTCGTCAAGGCGCGCTCGATCGACGACGTACCCGTGATGGCGCTCACCCTGTGGGGAGCGGGTTACGACGATGTGCGGCTGCGTCAGATGGCTGCGCAACTGCAGGAGACGCTCAAGGAACTGCCCGACATTTCCGAGATCGCGATCATCGGCGGACGGCCGCGGCAACTGTCGGTCGAACTCGATCCATCCGCGCTCGCCTCACGCGGCCTCGATCCGCTCGCGGTCCAGCAGGCCCTGTCCCGCGGCAACATCCGTGCGACCGCGCGCGACATCGTGTCGGACAATCGCGCGACGCGGCTCGAGAGCGGCGAGTGGCCGCAGTCGCCGGACGCGGTGCGCAACGTCGTGGTCGGCGCGAGCGGCGGTGCATCGGTGCACCTCGGCGACGTCGCAATCATCAGCGATGGCGGGGGCGAGCCGGTCGACTACGTCATGCAGTACCCAAGGCGCGGCCAGGCATTTCCGGCGGTCACGCTGTCGATTGCCAAGCGCAAGGGCATCAACGCCATTGAGCTGACGCGGGCCGTCGAGCGGAAGGTCGAGACGGCGCGCGGCTACCTGCTCCCGCGCGATCTGCAGGTGTCGGTGACACGCAACTACGGCGCGACGGCCG
The DNA here is from genome assembly GCA_043759095.1 of Acidobacteriota bacterium. Taxonomy (GTDB): domain Bacteria; phylum Acidobacteriota; class Vicinamibacteria; order Vicinamibacterales; family CAVVIG01; genus CAVQFC01. The sequence continues at coordinate 8,781 of JAYVMG010000229.1, forward strand.
CGCAAAAATCGAACGAGCTGCTCTGGCACATGTTCTTCGCCGTCGTCTCGGTCTCCGTACTCATCTGGTTGATCCTGGGAAGGCGCGAGTCGCTGGTGGTGCTGACCGCCATCCCCGTGACGCTGGCGCTGACGCTGTTCGTCTTTTATCTGTACGGCTACACGCTCAACCGCATCACGCTCTTCGCGCTGATCTTCAGCATCGGCATCCTCGTGGATGACGCGATCGTCGTGGTGGAAAATATCGTGCGCCATTTTCACCTCGCGCAAAACAAGGGCCGCAACTGGTCCGCCATCGCCGTCGAGGCCGTGAGCGAAGTCGGCAATCCCACGATCCTCGCGACGTTCGCAGTGATTGCCGCGGTGCTGCCGATGGCCTTCGTCGGCGGACTCATGGGGCCATACATGCGGCCCATCCCGATTGGCGCGGGTGCGGCAATGGGCTGGTCACTCGCGATTGCGTTCATCGTCACGCCGTGGGCCTCGATTCGCATCCTGCGCTGGGGCAAAAAGTATTCCAAACTCACCGAGGGCACCGCGCCCGCGCAGGCCGCGGGCCACTTCGCGCACGAGGAGGATTTTTTCACCCGACTCTATCGCGGCGTGATGGGGCCGATGATCGCAAAAGCGCGGTGGCGCTGGCTTTTCCTCGGCTCAATCACCGCGCTGCTGCTGCTCGCGATGGCCACCGTCGGACTCGGCTGGGTGAAGGTGAAAATGCTGCCGTTCGACAACAAGAGCGAGTTCCAAGTCATCCTGAACATGCCCGAGGGCAGTTCGCTCGAACGCACCGCGCAGGCCGCGCGCGAGATCGCCGCCGCCGTGCGCACCGAGCCGGAAGTCACCGATTACCAAATCTACACGGGTGTCGCCGCACCGTATAATTTCAACGGGCTCGTGCGCCACTACTTCCTGCGCAGTGGCGCGAATGTCGCGGACATCCAGGTGAACCTTCTGCCGAAAGGCGAGCGCCGTGCGCAGAGCCACGACATCGCCAAGCGCGTCCGCCCGCGCATCGCCGAGATCGCCGCCCGCTACGACGCGCGTGTCGCTGTCGCCGAGGTGCCGCCCGGCCCGCCGGTACTGCAAACACTCGTCGCCGAGATTTACGGCCCGACCGAGCCCGACCGCCACGCGCTCGCCCGCAAGGTGCGCGACATTTTCAAAAGCACGCCGGGCGTCGTGGATGTGGACTGGTATGTGGAGGCCGATCAGCCGCTGGCGCGCTTCATCATCGACAAGGAAAAGGCCGCGCTGCACGGCATCAGCGCAGAGACGATTTCGCAGACGCTGCGCATCGCCGTCGGCGGCGAATCCGTGGATCTCATGCACCTGCCTCGCGAGAAGGAGGACGTGAACATCATGCTGGAGCTGCCGCGTTCATCCCGCACCACGCCCGACGAACTGCTCGCCCTGCGCGTCCGTTCCGGCGACGCCAACGCACTGCCCGAACCCGGCGCTTCCGGCACCGCGCCGCTCATCCCGCTGCGCGAACTCGTGCGCGTCGAGCAGACCGTCATCGAGAAAAGCATCTACCACAAAAACCTGATGCCCGTGACCTACGTCATCGGCGACGTGGCCGGCGTTGTTGAGAGCCCCGTTTATGCGATCGGGAAAATGAACGACGTGCTCGCTAAGCTCGACACGCGCGAGTTCGGCGGCGACGGCACGCCGCTCGCCATCTTTAACGCCACACAGCCCTTCACCGACGCGAAGCCGGCAATGAAATGGGACGGCGAATGGCACATCACCATTGAAGTCTTCCGCGACCTCGGCTCCGCCTTCGCCGCCGTGCTCGTGATCATCTACGTGCTCATGGTCGGCTGGTTTCGCAGCTTCCTCACGCCGCTCATCGTCATGGTCGCGATTCCATTTTCCCTCGTCGGCATCCTCCCCGCGCACGGCCTGCTCGGCGCATTTTTCTCCGCCACCTCGATGATCGGCTTCATGGCCGGCGCAGGCATCGTCGTGCGCAATTCGATCATCCTCGTGGACTTCATCGAACAGCGTATCGCAGAAGGCATGCCTCTCGCCGAAGCCGTGGTTGATGCCGGGGCCGTGCGCTTCCGCCCAATGCTCCTCACCGCGCTCGCCGTCGTCGTCGGCGCAAGCGTCATCCTCGCCGACCCGATTTTTAAGGGCCTCGC
>JAYVMG010000230.1:0-4095 GCA_043759095.1 Acidobacteriota bacterium
GGTTTCCAGATGATCAATCCGGCCACCGGCGAGCTCATGACCGAATTCGGTCCGCTCGCGGAGGCAGAGGTCATCCTGCTCGACGAGATCAACCGTATCCCCCTCAAGTCGCAGAGCGCGTTTCTCGAAGCGCTCCAGGATCGGACGGTCACCGTCGGCAAGACCACCTTCGAGCTGCCGGCCTTCAGCTTCGCGATTGCGACGATGAACCCGGTGGAACTCGGACAGGGGACGTTCCCGCTCTCGGAAGCCGCCACCGATCGGTTCGCCATCATGGTGAACATCGGCTACCTGCCGCCCGAAGAAGAAGCCAAGCTCGTACATTTCGACTTCAAGAGCGTCCGCCTCAACGAGTTGATGTCGAAGGACAAGATCATCAAGCTGCGCTCGTCGATCACCGAGCACGTGTTCATGCACCCGCGCCTCGGCATGTACATCCAGCGCCTGGTGGCGGCGACGCGGCCGTTCAACCCCGACACCGACTGGAACGTCCACTCGCCGTCAGAACTGGTCGAACACGGCGTGGATCTCGGCGCGTCACCGCGCGCGATCATCTGCTGGGGCCGTCTGGCCAAGGTCTGGGCGCTGCTCGTGCGCAAGCGGACCGAGGTCTACCCGGAAGACATCCAGGATCTCGCGGTCTACATCCTCGGCCATCGCCTCTGGCTCGGCCCGCACGCGGCCAGCCACGGCCTGACCACGGACAGTGTGATTGCGGACGTCATCGAGCGAGTTGCCGTTCCGTGACCGGCATGATCAGCCACGAAGCCACGAAGACACGAAGAAGATCTGTTGTGTTAGGTGTTGTGTTTCGTGCCTTCGTGCCTTCGTGGCCAATCGAGGACGGCCGGTGAGGACCCGCGAAACCAACGTCGAGCCGTTCGTGAACCTGTCGGAGCTCACCGAAATCGAGCTCCTCATCATGCGCCGCATGCGCGAGTTCACGATCGGCGAGCACCGCAGCCTCTTCACCGGATCGGGCTTCGACTTTGTCGGGCTGCGCGACTGGCAGCCGGGCGATCGCACGTCGAACATCGACTGGGCGCAGTCCACCCTCACCAACTTCAGCCCGATGGTCGTCCGCGACTACGAGCAGCGCAGCACGGCGACGGTCATCGCGGTGGCCGACGCGTCGCTCTCGACGCGCTGCGGCATCGACGGTGTGCCGATTGCCGCCGCGATCGCGCGGATGATCGGCACCATCGGCATGTCGGCGGTGTTCTTCCAGGATCTGTTCGGCCTCATCACCTTCGACGCGAAGTTCGAGCAGCTCGCCTCGATCCGCCCGCGGGTCGGCAAGAACCAGGTGATCCACACGCTGGAGGCCTATCAGTTCGGGACCGGCCTGCAGCCGCTGAAGCGGTCCGACAGTCTCAGCATGTCGCTGGCCGGCGTCATGCGCAAGACGTCGATGGTGCCCGTGATCTCGGATTTTCTCTTCGACGAGGCGGGCAGCATCATGAAAGAGCTCGGCCAGCTCAACTCGTCGCATGACGTCTTCATCGTGCTCATCGACGCGGCGTTCGCCTTCGAGCTGCCGTCGATCTCCGCCGGCTGGATTGAAGCCTTCGACGTCGAGACCGGACGATCGAAAGTGATGTCGCGCGGCACGCTGCGCACGCTCTCCGCGCGCACACGCACGTGGCAGGACGAAGTCGCCCGGATGGCCAAGGACAACGACCTCGACGTGCTGCGCATCGGCGTGGACGAAGTGCAGACGTCGATCGCGCTCTTGGAATTCATCGCCGAACGGCGGCTGCGGAAGGCCGCATAGTTTTGGCCACGAAGGCGCGAAGACACGAAGGCTCGTTCGAAAAGAGCGATTTGAACTTCGTGGCTTCGTGTCTTCGTGGCAAGAGGATAAAACGCATGTTGCGAAAAAGCGCGTGGACACTTCTCGTGATCGCGATGGGTGCCACGTCGGCCGTCGCGCAAACCGTCCAGACCGATCCGCTGCAGTGCTGGTGGCGCACCAGCGCTGGCGCCGTCCGCGTCGGCGAACCGTTCATGGTCGTCCTCACTTGCGCGGTACTCGAGACCGACGAGGCGATGGTGGTCGTGGACCAGACGCGGCTGGAGCCGGCCGTCGTGCAGTTCGCGCCCTTCGAGGTTCTCGGCGGATCGCACGGCGCGGATCTACGCACGGAGCAGCGGCGCTTCTTCCAGTACGAGTACCGGCTGCGGCTCGTCGCCGAAGGCCTGTTCGGCAAGGACGTCGCGCTGCCGGACACGAAGATCAGCTACCGGGTGCAGAGCAAGGTCGGACAGAAGACCTCACTGCAGGGACGCGACCAGGCGTACATCCTGCCGGCCACGTCGGTCCGTATTCTGTCGCTCGTGCCCAACGACGCGTCGGACATCCGCGACACCTCGTCGGCCGAAACCTTCAGCGACATCGATCAGCGCGCGTTCCGCGCCAACCTGTTCACGGTCGTCGGCGGCGTGCTGTTCGTGCTCGCCGCGCTGATGGCGCTCCTCGCGCTGGTCCGGCTGTTCCAGCGCTATCGCAAGCCGGTGGTCGCGAGCGAAAAACTGATCAGCGATGGGGCGATCCTCAGCGGCGTCGGCCGCGAACTGTCATCGGTGCAGCGCGACCGCGACGGCGGAAGCTGGACACCGGAGCTGGCCAGCCGCGCGCTCGGCGCGCTCCGCATCGTCGCCACGTATGCGATCGGACGGCCGGTGAGTCAGATGCCGGCAAGCCGATTGCTCGCCGACGGCAGCGAGACCGCCGAGCCCGGCCGCCTGATCCTGAAGGTCGGCTGGCCCCGCGGCAAGCGCATCGCGGTGTCAGGCGCCGTGACGCCGCAGACGGTCGCGCGCACGATGGCGCGCCCGGGTCAGACGGCGGCGCACCTCGCCCGGCTCGACACCGTGTCGCGCGCGCTTGCCTCGCTGACCACCGCGACCTTCAGCCGCGACGGCGTCCTCGACGCGTCAGCATTGGACGAAGCGATGGCCACGTCGAAGTCGGTGCTGCGCCGGATGAAATTCGAGCAGATGTGGTTCATGAAGCGCCTGGCCGCTCGCCGCGCGGGCACGGAGCTGGATAACCGGGTGTGGTCCCGATAACGCAGGTCCCGGCCGTGATCCGGGACGTCATCTTCGAGTGGCGCAACACGCGGGCAGCCGATCTGCTGTTCACGCACCGCGACGACTCGATCCTGGCGATGGTCGGCCTGATCGGGCTGGCCATGGTCGTGCTCGTCGTGCGCGCGCTCACGCGCAACAAGGCCGGGCGCACACAGGTGGCGCTGCCGGCCGTGCTCGACTGGAGCGGCGGATCGTGGACGTCGATCGTCCGCCACGGCGCGCTGATGCTGTTCCTCTGCGGCCTGCCGTTCTTCGTGATGGCGTTCGCGGATCCGTACTCGTCCCTCACGCACGAGCAGGTCAGTTTTCCCGGCCGCCGCATCGCGCTGATGATCGACGCCTCGTCCAGTATGATGGCGCGCTTCCCCGCCGCGCATCTCAACGCGAAGGCGCCGAACGAGGCGACGTTCTTCACTACGGTCGCCGCGGCGGAAACGTTCATCCGTCAGCGCATGAGCGGCAAGTATCACGATCTGATCGGGCTCATCGAGTTCGGCGACGAAGCCTACGTCGTCACGCCGTTTACGAGCGACTACGACAACATCCTGCTCAGCCTGAGCCTGATCGGTGACTGGACCGAGTTCATGAAGTTCCCCGATCAGGGAACCACCATCGCAATGGCGATCGAACAGGGCACGGGGCTGTTCAAGGCATTCGACTTTCTCGACGCGGCGGGTAATCTGATGCTCCTCTTCACCGACGGCCAGGACACGCAGGTGATGATTCACGGCAAGACCGTGGCGGACATCGTCGCCGGCGCGGTACAGAACAAGATCCCGGTCTACATGATCCGCACGAGTTACAACAAAGGGCTCGGCGCAGTACTGCCAGACGACATCTGGAAGCCGGCGATCGAATCGACCGGCGGCAAGTTTTATCCCGCCGGTGACGAGGCGGCGGTGCTCAACGCGATCAAGGACATCGACACACGCTCCGCGGGGCGCGTGGACATCAAACGTTACAGCAGCCAGCAGCCGAAGTTCGCGGGGTACGCCTTCCTTG
>JAYVMG010000231.1:0-4090 GCA_043759095.1 Acidobacteriota bacterium
AGCAAGGCCGGTCTCACCGGGCCGACCAGCATGTCTTGTACGCCCACGAGTTCGAACCGCGGCGGCTGTGCGCTACCGGCGGAATTCGAGGGCTGACGACCATCCGGCGGCCGGATTAATAAGGAATTGACCTCAGCGGCGGCCGCCTGCCTCGTGACTCCGGGCTTGACGCGCGCCACCGCGGGCCTCGCGGCCCTGGCGCCAGGCGGAAGAGTCGGTGGCACGAAGGGCAGCAAGAATTCCGTTTGTGCGTCTGGAAATCCAAACCCGCTCGGCATCACGCCGATGATGGAACGTACCGTTCCATCGAGAGTCACCACGCGGCCCAGGATGCCAGGATCGCCCCCGAAGAGGCGCTGCCAGGCGCCGTAGCCGAGCACGACGACGCCGGAGGAACCCGCCGTGTCCTCGCCGCGCTCAAACGTCCGTCCGATCAGTGGGTGTGCGCCGAGCATCGGGAACGCGTCCGGCGACACTTGTGCCCCCTCGACACGGACCGCCTCATCATCTCGCGTCAACATCATCGTCGCGCTCGCAAATGCCGCAACCTGCGACAGGGTCTGAGCCTGTGCGCGTAGTGTCGCGAGTTCGGCGAGGTCCATTCCTGGCAAACGGAGTGGCGGGCCACTCCCGCCAGGCGCGGGAAAATTCTCGATGAAGCGAACGAGCTGGTCTGAGTCCTTGTAGGGAAGGGGCCGCAATAACACCCCGTTGATGACGCTGAAGATCGCGGTGTTGGCGCCGATGCCGAGAGCGAGCGTCACAACGGCGACGAGTGTGAAGAGCGGACTTCGCGCGAGCTGACGAATCCCGTACACGACGTCCTGGCGCAGGTCGTCGAAGAGTTGTAGGCCGCGCGCCTCGCGGCCGTACTCTTTCCATCGCGCTGGATCGCCAAATTCTCGTCGCGCTCGCACTGCGGCGTCGGGCCGCGCCAGACCTGTGGAGACAAGATCGTCGATGCGCGCGTCGAGATGAAACTGCCACTCCTCGTCCATGTCACGTTCCACCCGATGGCGGAAGACGACAGCACGGAGAAACGACCTGAGCCGGGCCACGAGTCTCATATGTCCTCCGGCGCCGCGGCCAGCACCAACGTAATTGCCTCCGACAATCGCTGCCAGTAGGCGACCTCGTCTCGGAGCTGCCGACGTCCCGCACTCGTCAGACTGTAGAACTTTGCCTTGCGCTTGTTTTCGGATTCGCCCCATTCCGACGCGATGAAGCCCTGATGTTCCAAGCGGTACAGAGCTGGGTACAAGGAACCCTGCTGGATCTGAAGCTTGTCGCGGGAGATCTGCTCGATACGGAGGAGAATGCCGTACCCATGAAGGCCTCCAAGAGAGAGGGCCTTCAGAATCAGGACGTCGAGCGTCCCTTGCAAAAGTACGGTCGCGGTGCTCACTGAACTCTCCTCGGATCCCTAGGAGAGCGTATTTTCCAATGCCTAGGATGTCAAGGAGAGAGACATTCGCGAAGTATTGGCCTCGAGACGAGCCGGCTCAGTAGTGGGCGCACCTGGTGGGCGCACTTCGAGTTCACCCGCATAAACATTGCGCCAACTATCCTCCGCAAAAAGATCGAGGATTTGCGCGAGGTGGGCGCACGGATGTCGATCCGGTTCAACATTTCTCGGTCACAACGTTCGGTCCCTACGCGGGAAGCGCAGCCGTCACCACGATGCGGCAGGAGGCGTCGTCCGTAGGCCAATCCAAGATCGGCGCCGGCTCTGGAATGATGAGGGGTACGTCTGCCACGGCCAGACGATGGCCGTACCAAGTCAATGAGTGCATTCGAAGTGGGCGGTGGGGTTGGGACTGCGCTAGTCGAACAGTTTCCTGGCGATGCCGCGCATCTCCCATTTAGGGTTTTGCACCGGCGTGTCTTGACCGCGCGCGCACCGCAGCCACAATGCGTGCGACTACTTGATCATGCGAATCGGAGAAGTCTCTGAACAGATCTGCGCCTTGACTTGCCAATGGTCTTACGACGCCACCTGCAATTTCAAAGGCAGCCGCATTGAAAAGTGTATAGACGCCTGGCGTCTTATCATTACTCCTCTTCAGAAAGAGCAGGTAAATTCCACCGTCTCTGAACGGCTCGAGATCATGGTTCTCGGCCCGCACTGTCACGCCGTCCCGCGCAACTTCGCCTCCATACGAGGTCATTACGAGAGGAGTTGCAACGCCAGGCCTGACGGACGCGTCTGGAAGAGTTCCGCTCATTACACGCAGCGGAACAAGTCCAAAATCCGTGAGTACAGCTGTGTCGGCTAGATTGATACGGCTCTTCAATCGAGAAATACGGGCTTCTACAATCAGGTCGGATCCTTTAGTGAGTTCTTGAACGGACAAAGGCATAGACTCACCCAAGATCCCGATGACTACGGGTGTGCCAGGCTTTCGAGAAGCCTCACGGACTCTCTCGGAGATCGTTTGAGCGGATAGTATTGAACTGTTCAGAATGAGTCCGAGCCCAAGTACGGCGGCAAATCGCGATTTCATAATGCGCTCCACCATGAATCACCAACCGCACATTGTTCTGACGTGGTCGCCGTAAGTAGACTTCTGTATCGCAAAGGTATCACCGCCGGACGGGGCAAGCAGCGTTCCGGTTGCCGGCCCTGCCGACGAGTAGCACTCGGCTACTGGGCGAGCTTGTGAATGCACCCATTATTGTATCGGAGCTACCGCAGCTAGCGTCGAGGCAATTACCGAGGCCGAAATAATGACCCAGTTCGTGGGCAATCAGGCGCTGCAACTTGTCGGGGTGTGCCCCACTCCAGTCCGGGATGAATCGAACGCCCGCTTGGCGACAGGCGTCAGGGCTCGTTAGGGATTGACGAGCGTGTCCGAGAGCCGCAGCTTGATGAAGGCCTGACGCGTGACGCCGATGCGTCGGGCTTCTCGATCGATCGCGCGTAGTAGGTCGACGGGGAAGTCGACGTTGACGCGCTGGACCTCGCGTCCCGGCCTGCGCGCCTTCGACCAGTCCACATAGGGCGTCATGTCGGCGCCTGAGTCGGCGAGGGCGTCGAATTCCTCAGCCGTGATCGTCTTCGCGACTCTCATCGAGGTATCTCGCTTCTTCGTTGTGCCGCGCGCGCCGGACCGAGATGAGGCGGATGGTGTCTTCATAGCGATAGGTCACTGTTGCAGTCCACGTGGTTTGCGTGACTTGCGCGATGACGAGAGCGCGTGGTTCGTTCATCGGGCGAGCTGGGAGTTCGATGCGGTCCGGGTCCAACCACAGCGCCTGCGCCTCCACGAAATCAATGCCGTGCTTCGCCTTGTTCGCGGCTGACTTCGCGGCGTCGAACTCAAACCGCATCTGGTATAGAAACTATACCATAACCGGCGGGAACGCGCCGTTCTGATGCCGACGGAAAAGCATCGCCGCCACGCCGTCCGGATGGAGCGAGTGATGCGCCGGCGGGCGAATCCCGCTCGACGAGTACGGCATTAGACGGGCGAGAGAACGCGGCCGGCGTCAGACTCACTCGACGCGTGCGTTCGCGGCCATGATTCGCCCCACGTTCGCCGGCGCGAAAAACGCCGCCACCGGAAGCGTGCCTGCCATCATGCTGACGAATTGATCCTGCGCATCCTGGTTTGCGGCCGTGGCCCCAAGCAAGTGCTGCATGTCAGGCGGCGGCGGCTCCAACGTGGCGAAACCGCACGTCACACCAAACATCGGCAGCGAGTGTTCGTCGCGCTGTTTCTGATAATCGGCCATCGCCTCATCGAACGGACGTATCCCGGAGAACCACTGCTCGAGAGCGGTGGCGCACAGCGCGGCGTCCCGGAACGCATCGCTTATTCCCCACGCGGTCACGGGATCCTTGGTGTAACCGGCGTCGCCGACGAGCGCCCAGCCGTGGCCGAATGGCTTTCGGAAGAAGTTCGAAACGGCGCCGCCGCGGAACGGAGCCTCGCGTTTGGCGCCGCGCACGCGCTCCGCGAACTCAGGCGCGAGCTCGAGAGCCTGCAGATACGTTTCCTCAACGTGTCCCTTGTTCTTCTCGAATTCCGCGTACGGCCATCCGATCACCACCAGCGTCAGATCGTCGTGAGTGGGAATGACTCCCCAG
>JAYVMG010000232.1:0-4088 GCA_043759095.1 Acidobacteriota bacterium
CGATGGATGCACGAGGTTTCGCCGACCGATCGCGTACAGCATGCGCGTCGATGCGACGAAGTTGCCGTTGAAAATTTTCAGCAGCGACAGGAACGCGCCGAAGAGGATCAGCTGCGCGATCTTGTGTGAGCCGAACGTCCGCTCGAACGCGACTTCCGTACGCACGTGCCCGGAGACGATCTCCTGCCACGGGTACACGTAGGTGACGACCGTGATGATCAGGACGTAGAACAGAAAACCGGCGACCAGCGCCGCGTAGATCGCGCGCGTGAAATTGCGCGGATCGAAGCCCGCCTTGGCTTCCTCGGATCCTTTGGCCACCGACTCGAAGCCGGTCATGAAGTACGGCACGATCTGGAGCACGAGGAAGATCGAGAGCCAGGGTGTCTGTCCGGGCGCGAACAGTGGCTGCATGTTCGCGACCGATCCTTTGGTGAAACCGAGCAGCGTGAAGATCGCGAACGTGACGAGTAGCCCGAACGTCATCACGTCCTGGAAGATGCCACTCGGTTTGATGCCGCGGTAGTTGACGCCGGCCACCAGTGCGGTCAGCGCCAGGCCGACGGCGAGTCGCGGCGCGTAGATCGGGCTTCCGCCGATCACGTAGAGCTGATAGCTGTTGAGGCCCGGGAACACTCGCGCGAGCAGGTTGCCGGTCGCGACCGCCTCCCACGGGCACACGATCGCGTACGACAGCACCATCGTCCAGCCCGCGGCGAAACTGATCGACGGCGGCATGACGCCTTCGGTGTAGGCGATCTCGGCGCCGGCGTCCTGAATCCGCTGCACCAGCCGGCCGTACGTGTGCGCAATGGGGAAAAGCAGCAGCCCGCCGAGCAGGAAGCCGAGGATGCCGCCCGCCGGACCACCGCGCGTCAGCCAGTCGTCCATCAGGACGAGCCAGCCGACGCCGATCATCGTCCCGAACCCGAACGTGAAGTACTCGACCGTGCTGAGGGTGCCGCGGAGCTTGGCCATCGGGGCTGAACTATAACAGCAGCCTCCCACCGCGTCCTGGCGCTCGGCTGAAGCCTTCACGCTACGAGAACCTCGCCGTCGCGCTACGAGAGCCTCGCTGTAGGGCGAAGGCTTTAGCCGAGCCAGACGCGTGCTAGCATCGGCGCTTATGCGTCGATTTCTTTTCGTCGTATTCCTGCTCGCCTCGTCCGTCTCGTTTCACGCGGCGGCGCCGATTCATTACACGCTGACGTTCCCCGAGCCGCAGCACCGCTGGATGCAGGTGGAAGCCTCGTTCACCGAGCTCGGCGCCGGCGCGCTGGAGTTGCGCATGAGCCGGTCGTCGCCGGGCCGTTACTCGCTGCACGACTTCGCGAAGAACGTGTACGACGTGCATGCGTTCAACGCAGCCGGCCGCGAGCTGCCGACGACGAGGCCTGATCCGTACGGATGGAACGTGGCCGGGCACGGCGGCGCGCTGACAGTGAAGTACAAAGTGTACGGCGATCGGGTGGACGGCACTTACCTCGCCGTCGATACGACGCATGCGCATATCAACATGCCGGCGGCGATCATGTGGGCGCACGGCCTGGACGATAGGCCGATCACGTTGACGTTCGAGCAGCCGTCTGGCAAGCGCTGGCAGGTGGCGACGCAGCTGCGCGGGGACAGGCCTCCCGACTCAGCCCGGAGGACTGTCCCTGGCGTCTTCGAGTTCACGGCGCCGAACCTTCAGTACCTGATGGACAGCCCGGTGGAGTTCGGGCCCGTGTCGATTCCCCAGTTCACGATCGGCGGCAGTACGTTCCGGTTTGCGGTACACCACACGGGCACCGCCGCCGAGCTCGACGGCTTCGTGAAGGATGTCGAGAAGATCGTCCGTCAGGAAGGTGCGATCTACGGCGAGTATCCGGAGTACGAGCCGGGCTACTACACCTTTCTCGCCGACTATCTGCCCTACGCCAACGGCGACGGCATGGAGCATCGCAACAGCACGGTGATCAGCGCCAACGGATCGATCGCGGCGACGCGCGAGCGGCTGCTCGACACGGTGGCGCACGAGTTCTTTCACTGCTGGAACGTCGAGCGCATCCGGCCAAAGGGGCTCGAGCCGTTCGACTTCGATCGCGCGAACCTGACCGATTCGCTCTGGCTGGCCGAGGGTTTCACGCAGTACTACGGTCCGCTGGCGATGCAGCGCGCCCAACTCGTGGACATCGCGTCGACGGCGCGGACGATCGGGGGCCTGATCGAGAGCGTCGCGCAGAGCCCCGCGCATCTCGTGCGCTCCGCAGCGGAAATGAGCCAGATGGCGCCGTTCATCGACGGTGGCCGGGCGATCGATCGCACCAACTGGTCAACGACAGTGATCTCGTACTACCCGCATGGAGGAGCGATCGCGCTGGCGCTCGACCTCTCCCTGCGTGATCGAACCGATGGCAAGGTGTCACTGGACGACTACATGCAGGCGATGTGGAAGACCTACGGCAAGCAGAGCGGTCATGAAGGGTACGTCGATCATCCGTACACGATTGCCGACGCCGAGGCCACGCTGGCGGCGGTGAGCGGCGATCGCGCGTTCGCGCGCGAGTTTTTCGCGCGCTACATCCAGGGCCACGATGTCGCCGACTACGCGCGGCTGCTCGCCCGCGCCGGATTCGCGATGCGGAAGCGCAACGCCGGACACGCGTGGCTGGGCGATCTGCGTCTGGAGTCGCGCGACGGCACACGCGTCTCGACGCTCGTTGCGCCGACGTGGCCGATCTATGCAGCCGGCATCGATCAAGACGACGAGCTGCAGCAGGTGGACGGACAAAAGATCGCCGCGGCCGCCGACATCGCGACCGTGATGCAACGGCACAAGCCGGGCGACACCGTGCCGGTGGTGTTTGTCGATCGCACGGGCGTGGCAAAAACGGCGAACATCGCGCTCGTCGAGGATCCGCACACAGACGTCGTGCCGGTTGAAGCCAGCGGCACGCTCTCCGCGGCTCAGAAAGCGTTTCGCGATCGCTGGCTGGGAGCGAAATGATGGCGTTGCCGTGGCTGCGCCTGCTCGACATGGCGATCGGCGTCACCGACATTGCGCGCATCGCCAACATCAAACGCAAGAGCAAGCAGCCATCGCCGTCAGTAGGTGAGCTGACTGTCACCGATCGCGACGCGCAGCGCTTGGAACTCGAGCGCCAACAGCTCGAGGCCGAGCGCCGGCGGGCAGCGCGCGCGCTTCAGCTCGAGTTGCAGCGTCAGGCAGGCGAACGCGAGATCGGACGGCTGCGGCTGCTCGCGGGCGTCGCGGTGGCGAGCTGGATCGGCACGTTGATCCTTGCGGTTCGTACGACCGGCGTCGGCACCCGTGTCTTCCTGGGGTTCGGCTGGCTCTTTCTGCTGTGTGCGCTTGCCGCGTCGTTCATCGGGCAATCGCGCGCGGCGGCGAGAGTGGATGCGCTGGCGCAATCTGACGACACCGGCGACGCGTTTCGATCGGGGCTGTCCGGCGTCGTCGCGCTCGTGCTCCTGATCTTCGGCCTGGTGTTCGCCGGCCTCGCGGCGCTTATCGCGTAGCGTCCTCATCAAAGAGCACGCCGGGCGCCAGCGTGAAACCCGGGTCGAGGCTTCGCTTGACCGCGCGCATCTGGTCGATGCCCTCTCGGCCGTAAAGTTCGAGCAGCAGTTGCTGCTTCACGGGATTCCGGCCCACTCCGTGTTCCGCGAGCGGCGAGCCGCCGAGCCGGATCACCTCGCGGCCGAATGTCAGGATCGCCGCCTTGCCCGACTCGGCTTCGTCCATCGAGCGCGGGATCACGTTGGGGTGCAGGTTGCCGTCGGAAATATGGCCCCACACCGCAGCGTCGAGCCCACGGCGGCGAAACTCTTCGTCGTAGATCCTCAGCAGCTCGCCGAGGCGATCGAACGGGACGATCATGTCCGCGGCGGTCTTCGCGATCCGCGCGTCGATGTGTTGTTTGGCGCGGCCGACACGCGCGTTTACGCCGGCGGGCACCGCTTCGCGCAGCGCCAGCAACTGATGCTCGCGCGCCGTGTCTCCCGGCACCGCGATCTCCACGCGGTCCAGCACGCCCGCGTCATCGAGAGCGCGGCAGAAGCGGACGAGCGCCGTATCCGGCGCG
>JAYVMG010000233.1:0-10826 GCA_043759095.1 Acidobacteriota bacterium
AAGGGAGCTTGACTGCGAGACCTACAAGTCGAGCAGGGACGAAAGTCGGGCTTAGTGATCCCACGCATCCGAATGGAAGGGGCGTGGCTTAACGGATAAAAGCTACCCCGGGGATAACAGGCTGGTGAGGCCCAAGCGTCCACAGCGACGGCCTCGCTCGGCACCTCGATGTCGGCTCGACGCATCCTGGGGCTGTATAAGGTCCCAAGGGTCGGCCTGTTCGGCCGTTAAAGCGTTACGTGAGCTGGGTTCAAACCGTCGTGAGACAGGTTGGTCTCTATCCGGTGTGGGCGCAGGGGATTTGAGAGGAGCTGTCCTTAGTACGAGAGGACCGGGATGGACGGACCTCTAGTGTACCGGTTATCGCGCCAGCGGTAGCGCCGGGTAGCTACGTCCGGAAGGGAGAAACGCTGAAGGCATCTAAGCGTGAAACCCTCCACAAGATGAGATCTCCCCAGCCGTAAGGCTGCTAAAGGCTCCTGGAAGATTACCAGGTGATAGGTCGGGTGTGTAAGCGCAGTGATGCGTTGAGCTTACCGATACTAATCAGCCGTGAGGCTTGACCATATTTTTCTTTTCCTGGGCTTTGCCCAGGACCATGCACGCAGAAACCGCTGCGTGAGTGAGGTCTGGCGAAACTACCGTTTGCAGAATATTCAGTTGATTCCGGGGGATTCCCTCGGCGCACGACGCTCTTTGAAGTTTTAAAAAGATTGTCTGGGACGATCCGCCTTTGCGCCTAGCGGCGCTTCGGCGTGACAGGCCGTATGGGCTTGTCCCGCCATAGCTCGCGAAGCGAGCGCAGGCGGAACCCCAGGCAGCAAGTTTGCCGGTGGTCATAGGATCAGGGTTCCACCCGTTCCCATTCCGAACACGGAAGTTAAGCCTGATACCGCCGATGGTACTGCATGGGAAACTGTGTGGGAGAGTAGGTCGCTGCCGGCATTATTTAGGAGAGAGTCCACGAACAATCGTTGTTCGTGGACTCTTGTTTTGTACAAAAAGCCCGACGTGAGTGATCACGCCGGGCTTTTCTTGTATTCAGGCTCGTCGAGTCCAGGCCTGACGAATTCCATCGCCAGCGGAAACCGAATCCGCACGGTCACCTCAAGTGTCTGAAGCATCGCCGCCGCCTGCGCCGGCACGCCGTTCGCCGTCGCGCGCCCCGTCTCCATCAACACATCCCACGCCCGCCGTGACTCGATGATCCCAAGCAGCGCGACCTTCGCCGAGCCATTGCAGTCGCTCTGCGTCTCGCCGGCCGGCTCCCACGCCTCGGCCTGACCGCAGATCGCGCGATAGAGCTTCGCGCTGATCATCGACGAGAACCACTCGATGGTCTCAACCGCTTCGATAACGCCCGCATCGCCGCGAGCTTCGACGAGTGGCGCCAACGCGCGGCCGACCCGCCAGGCGAGATGTGCATACTCACGCGCGCGCACCGCCAGCGGATCGCTGCGATACTTGCCCAGGTCCTCGGACGATGGCGCCAGTGCTTCCTCCGTAACCGCCTCGATGCTGACGCCCTCGCGCTTTGCCACCTCCGCCAGCATCTCCATCGTTCGCTGCAGGGATTCGCCGACCGTGTCGCCGACGGACCGATCCCTATCCTCCGACAGCAAATCCTGGTTGTCGAGATACGTCAGACACCGTTCGGTGAACGGGCACCGCAGACACCGGCCGTCGCAGTAGTTGTAGATGCCGGGAATCAGCCGCGGATTGCGGGCGCGTGCGACGAGACGATCGAATTCAGCGGGATCCATGACCGACGGAAACTGCAACCCGACGGCCACCAGGGTTTCTTAGTGTTTTCGCGCGATCGGGCGCCAGGCGAAGAAGTTATTGCACCGCCAGGAATTGCCTGGCGCGCGGATTCTGCCAGCGAGACGACGACGAGCAGCGCCACGATTGACGTCAAGGTGACGAGCTCGCGCGAGCCCGACTGCACCAGCACACTGTCGAGCAGCCGGCCGCCGCCGCACGCGCCGCCGATGCCGACCGCCAGCTGGACGAGCGATTGCCGCAGGATCAGCCACAGCACCAGCGTCGCCTGCGCCCCGAACGCCATCCGGACGCCGATTTCCTGGGTGCGTTGCGCAACCGAATACGCCATGACCGCATACAACCCGACCGACGACAGTGCCAGCGCGATCACTGCGAAGATCGCAAACATCGGACCGAAGAGGCGAAACGCCCATCGCGGCCGCGCCAATTGCTGATCCATGGCGGCTTCGTGTCCGATCGAGCCGTCCAGACCGTCGAACGTTCGCCCACGCCCGAGTTGCATGCCGATGGTCTCAAAGTACCGTGGACCAATCGACACGAGTGTGACGGTCGGTGATTGCTGTCCCGCGGATTCAGGACGCCCTTCCACGAGCAACGCCGTAACGGTTTTTCCAGATGCCGTTGCCGAGGAGAACCACCGCCGTGGCGCCGGGTCTGTCGTCCTCGGGCAGGAAGTCGCCCCCGAGCATCGGCTTCTGGCCGATCATCTTGAAGGCGTTCGCCGAAATGTACGGGCCGCCGAATTGTTCCGGCGAGCGCTTTTTGTCGCTGACGATCATCGTCGCGCCGTTGAAGACGGCGAGCGACGGGAAGCTTCGGGCCGCGCGCCAGTCCTCAAAGTCGAGATAGGGCAGCCTGCGGTCGCGATCACAGCCGTCGCGCGTGCCGATCGACATGATGCGGTCGGGATCGTCGAAGGAGAGGCCGCGAATCAACACGGCGTTGACGAACGTGAACACCGTGGCGTTGACGCTGATGCCAAGCGCCAGCGCGATCACCGCGACCGCCGTAACCAGCGGTCCTTGATCAGCAGACGAACGGCAAAGCGCAGGTCCTGGAGCAGGCTCATGAAGGTGTACCCGTCAAATGACGCGCTGGTGGCGTGGAGGTTAACGGTTGGACGTAGATTCCGCATGGGGAGTTCAGTACATTATCGAGATGACGCAGAAGACCGATGACGAATGGCGGCAGACGCTGACGCCTGAGCAGTTTCAGGTGCTGCGCGAGCATGGGACCGAACGCGCCGGGACCAGCCCGTTGAACCACGAAAAGCGTGAAGGCATCTTTACCTGCGGCGGTTGCGGGCAGGCGTTGTTCGCGTCCGATACGAAGTACGAGAGCGGCAGCGGATGGCCCAGCTTCTATCGGCCGATCGACGGCGCGATCGCCACCACCACCGACCGCAGCCACGGAATGACGCGGGTGGAAGTGCACTGCGCGCAATGCCACGGCCACCTCGGACACGTGTTTCCGGACGGACCAAAGCCGACCGGCGATCGCTACTGCATGAACGGTGTCGCGATGGAGTTCAAGCCGGCGTAGCTGTCACCGTTTTGTCTAATTCTGTCGCGCGGCCGTCAGCTACGCTCGTTGCACGGTGAGACTTGCTGTCCCAGCCGCGTGCCTGCTCGCCGCGGCGCTCCATCCAGCGCCTGCCGCTCGCGCAAACGGCTCCGGCCTGCTCCGTCAGCGGCAGGATCGCATCCATGCGCACGCTGCTGCCAGGCGTGGTGGTGTCGCTGCTCGGCGCCGACAGCCATTCGCTCGACGTTGGCGCCTCGGGCGCAGACGGAGTCTACGCGCTCAAGATTCCCGGACCTGGGCGCTAGACGCTGAAGGCCGAGTTCTCCGCGTTCGTGTCAATCTCGCGTGAGCTGTCAGTCGACCGACGCGGCCGACGACTTGAAGAAGAAGACCGTGCAGTACGAGACCGACTTCGAGATGCCGCCGGGGAAATATCACATCAAGGTCGTCGTGCGTGAGAACCAGGGCGGCACGCTCGGCCCGTACGAGACCGACGTCATCGTGCCGGACTTGAAGAAGGACTCGCTGAAGCTCAGCGCGTCGGTCGATCCCGGCTTCGCCGCGCTGACCAAGGGGATCGTCATCATGGGCAGCAGCCTGAACCCGCAAAGCGACGATCCGGAGTTCGTGCTGAACCCGCGCTTCGAGTTCAATTTCTGGTTCGATCCGGAAGCGGCGCATCGTGCTGCGAGCCCACTGGCCGCGCATTGACGTCACGACGGTAGACGCGTCGATCAAGGCCATGTTCACGCAGGAGATGTTCGACGCCATCTCGCGATCGTCGAGCCCGGGCCGCCCAATACATTGCGAAGTTCTCAAGGGAGCGTTACCTCCTGTGGGACGAGCTTGCCGCTTGCGGGTGGCTCGACCCTGCCATCATCACGAAGGTTCGCGACGTGTACATGGACGTGGATCTCAGCCACGGCCCGAGCTACGGTCATACGCTGACCTGGTCCGCGCCACTCAAACCCTCGACCGACGTGCAGCTCGTGCATGCTCAGGTTGACGTCAACCTGCCGACGTTCACGAAGATGTTTGTGGATCGCATGTCCGCGCGCGCGCTCGCCGCGCTGAGCGGGCAACTGTCCAGGGATTCCCCTTGGCTGAAGTGTGAACCTCTCTTCTGGTTCGAGGCCGCCGCCGTCGTCGCGTTCGGTGTATCGTGGCTCACCAAGGGTGAAGCGTTTCTGAAGGATTGATATATGTGGAAACCGCTGGTTGTGATTGCGCCGGTCGCCGCACTCGTCCTCGTGGGCCAGGCGCAGGCGCCAAAGACCCATCGCCTCGAGGCGACACCGGGAACGGTGGCCGTCGGCTACTACTGGGCCGAGGCGAAGCCGGCGCTGCGCATCGCATCGGGTGACATCATCGACGTCGACACGCTGCTGACCAACACCCCAAACGGCCTCGCGCGCGCAGGCGTGCCGGACGACAAGATCCAAGCGTCGCTGAAATCGATCATCGCTGAAGTCACCGGTGATCGACGGGGGCCTGGCGGGCACATCCTCACGGGCCCGGTCTTCGTCGAAGGCGCCGAGCCCGGCGATGCGCTCGAGGTCAAGATCCTCTCGATCGATCTGCCGATCGATTACGGCTACAACGGCTGCAGCGGGTTCGTGCCGGAGAACTGCGAGCGCGGTACGCTGTCGAAAATCATGACGCTCGACCGGACGAACATGACCTCGGAGTTCGCGCCGGGCATCGTGGTCCCCCTGCGGCCGTTCTTCGGCAGCATGGGCGTCGCGCCCGCGCCGGAGTTGGGACGCGTCAGCAGCAATCCGCCAGGCCGGCACGCCGGCAACATGGATAACAAGGAACTGGTCGCCGGCAGCACGCTCTACATCCCGGTGTTTGCGCCGGGCGCGCTGTTCGAGATCGGCGACGGCCACGCCGCGCAGGGCGACGGCGAAGTGGATCAGACGGCGATCGAAACGTCGCTCCGCGGACGATTGCAGCTCACGGTGCGCAAGGGCATGGCGCTCAACTTTCCTCGGGCGGAAACCGCCACCGACTTCATCAGCATGGCCTTCGATCCGGATCTGACCAAAGCGACGACGATGGCGATTCAGGAGATGGTGGATTTCATCGCGGCCACGAAGAAGATGAGCAAGCATCAGGCGTATCAGCTCGCCAGCCTTGCCGGCAACGTGGCGATTACGCAGCTCGTTGACAAGCCCAACCACGGCGTCCACGTGCGAATGCCGAAGAGCATCTTCACGGCGTCGGCCGTGGGCGGCAATGTGGAACCGGAGATCCGCGCGCTGGAGAAGTTGTGGAACGAGTCGCGCGTCCGCGCCGACGTCGTGGCGCTCGACGCGTTGCTCGCCGACGGCTGGACCGTCACCCACGGCGACGGCACGATCAACACGAAGGCGGAGTACCTCGCGGATCTGAAGTCCGGCGCGCGCAAGTTCTTCGGCGACGTCAAGCAGGACGACTTCACTGTCCGCATGTACGGCGACACGGCCGTAGCGGCCGGCGTCAGCGACTCGAAGGTGGAATACAAGGGCAAGCCGTCCGGCGGTGCGCTGCGCTTCACACGCGTCTACGTGAAGCGCGACGGCCGCTGGCAGATGATCGCATCGCACGCTACGAGGCGGTAAGCCGTGACAATCGCCATCGCATTCCGCGCGAGCGTCTGCGCGCTGGTGTTGTTGCCGCTCCAGCCCGCTTCACGTGTGACCGCGGTCCGGCTGACACAGAACCCGCTGATCACCCTCGCGATGTCGCCCTCGCTCGGCGACAACATCAACGGACCGTCAATCATCCGCGTGCCATCGTGGATCCCGCGCCCGCTCGGCCGTTACTACGCGTACTTCGGCCACCACAAAGGTCAGTTCATCCGGCTCGCGTACGCGGACGCGATCACCGGGCCATGGACCGTTTACGTTCCGGGCGTCGTCCCAGTGAGTGATACCGCGTTTTTCCGGCCGCAGCCGGACCCGCCGGACGGACCGAGCGAGCAGTTCTACACGCACGTCGCCTCGCCGGAGATCTACGTCGACGAAGCGCGCAAGCGTCTGGTGATGTGGGCGCATGGCTGGTGGACGGATGGCACGCGCTGGCCGGCGAACGGCGCCGAAGCGCGCGCGTGGGCGAGGCAGAACGGCTACGGTCAGTTCACGCAGTCGAGCGAATCAGCGGACGGCGTGCATTTCACGCTGCATCCGGCGATCACGAAGGTCAGCTACCTTCGCGTCTTTCCGCTCGGCGGATACCTGTACGGCATGGCGAGACTCGGTCAGCTGTTGCGGTCAAAGGATCCGCATGAAATGTTCGAGATTGGACCGAATCCGTTCAAGGATGGGCCGTACGCCGATCGGGTGCGACACGTCGCCACGATCCTGCGGGGACGCACGCTGTTCGTGTTCTTCACCGGCATCGGTGATGCGCCCGAGCGGATCATGCTGTCGACGATCGATCTGGTCGGCGACTGGCAGAGCTGGAAGGCGTCCGCGCCGGTGGAATTGCTGCGGCCTGATGCGCCATACGAATGCCCTAATCTGCCGAACGTGCCGTCAGCGGCCGGCGAGATCGAAGGTCGTGCGCGGCAGCTTCGAGACCCCGGCATCTTCGAAGACGCGGGGAAGACCTTTCTCTTTTATTCGATCTGCGGCGAGCAGGGGCTGGCTGCCGCGGAATTGACATTCCGTTGACGTCCCGGCGATATACTGATTTTCATGGCTGAATTCACAGCGCACGCGCCGGGAGCGTTTTCGTGGCCCGAACTGTCCACCACCGATCCGCAGGGCGCGATGTTCGTGGTGTTCAAGTTTACACAGGGATAACACATGTCTATCTTTTCGAAGCAGCCGCTCGCGATTCCGTCGGCAGACGATGCCCTGCCGGGCCGTGCCGAACGGATGCCGATCCCGGACGCGCATTTCGTGAACAAGCACCGCATCTCGGATCCGTTTCCCGATGGTCTCGACCGCGCCGTCTTCGGCATGGGTTGTTTCTGGGGCGCGGAGAAAAAATTCTGGCAGCAGCCGGGCGTGTACAGCACGGCCGTCGGCTACACCGGCGGTCCGACGCCGAACCCGACGTACCGTGAAGTCTGCACCGGACAGACCGGTCACAACGAGGTCGTGCTCGTCGTGTTCGACCCACAGGTCGTCACCTACGACGATCTGCTCAAGGTGTTCTGGGAGAATCACGATCCCACGCAGGGGATGCGTCAGGGCAACGACGCCGGCACGCAGTACCGTTCGGGCGTCTACACCGACAACGCCGATCAGCAGCGTGCGGCGGAGCGCTCACGTGACGCCTTTCAGCCGCAGCTGACCGCGGCCGGCTACGGGGCGATCACCACCGAGATTCTTCCGGCGCCGGAATTCTATTACGCCGAGGAGTATCACCAGCAGTACCTGTCGAAGAATCCGAGCGGCTACTGCGGTCTCGGCGGCACCGGCGTCAGCTGCCCGATCGGCGTCGGCGTGAGTGCGTGACATCGCACTGATCCCGCTCCCGATCGACCCGCTCATCGAGCAGATCGTCGATCGCGTCCGCCGGTCGCGTGCGGCCGTCGTCACCGCTGCGCCTGGAGCGGGCAAGACCACACGCGTCCCGCCTGCCCTGCTCGTTGATGGCCCCGTGATCCTCCTGCAGCCCCGGCGCGTGGCCGCCCGTGCGATCGCGGCACGCATCGCCGACGAACGCGGCTGGACATTGGGCGGCGAGGTCGGCTGGCAGGTCCGCTTCGAGCGCCGGTTCAGTGCTCAGACGCGGCTGCTCGTGGTCACCGAAGGTGTCCTGACCGCGCGCCTCCAAAGCGATCCGCTGCTCTCCGATTTCACGACGATCATCCTCGACGAGTTTCACGAGCGCAGCGTCCACGCCGATCTGGCGATCGCGCTGGCCCGCCAGGCCTGGCGCGCTCGCGACGATCTCCGCATCGTCGTCATGTCGGCGACGCTCGAGTCGAGTTCTGTGTCCGCGTTTCTCGACGGCTGCCCGGTGCTTGACGTAGCAGGGCGCACGCATCCGATCGAGATCTCGTATCACCCCGGGCAATCGGTGGCCGATGCTGCGAGTGACGTGCTCGGCGCGACCACCGGTAATGTGTTGTGCTTTCTGCCAGGCGCGTCGGAGATTCGCCGCGCGGTCACCGAGTTGCGGCACAAGACGGGAGCAGGGGTGGACATCGTGCCGCTGCACGGGTCGCTTGCCGCGGACGAGCAGGATCTGGCGCTGCGTCCGTCGCCTCGGCGCCGGGTGATCGTCGCGACGAACATCGCAGAAACGTCGCTCACCGTTCCCGGCGTGACGGCAGTGATCGACGCTGGCCTCCAGAAGGTGGCGCGGTACGACGCCGAGCGCGGCATCGACAGCCTCGAGACCGAACGGATCACGCTGGACGCCGCCGATCAGCGCGCCGGCCGCGCGGGACGTCTCGCTCCGGGTGTCGTGCGGCGCCTGTGGGACGCGCGTGACCGTCTGCGCGCGCATCGCGAACCGGAAATCCACCGTATCGACCTGTCGAGCACCGCGCTCGACGTGATTGCGTGGGGCGGCGATCCGCGTATCTTCGAGTGGTTCGAAGCGCCGAGAGCAGACGCGCTCGAGGCTGCGCTGACGCTGCTCGCGCGTCTTGGCGTGATCCGGAACGGTAGGTTGACCGAGGTCGGGCAACAGGTGCGGCGGCTGCCGCTGCATCCTCGACTCGCGCGCATGCTGGTCGAGGCCGGCGGCGCGCGCGAGGTCGCCCAGGCGTGCGCGCTGCTCTCGGAGCGCCACTTCATGCAGCCGAGGACCGCGTCCACGTCGTCGGACCTCCTGTCGGCGCTGGATGATTGGCGAAACGTACCGGCCCACGTTCAGCAGGTGGCCAGGCAAATCGCTGACTTCGGATCTCAGGTGTCGAAGTTGAGTGAGTCGGATTTCAGGCGCGCGATCCTCGCTGGCTATCCGGATCGGGTGGCGCAACGCCGCGACGCGGGATCGGCGCAGGTACGCCTCGCGTCAGGCGCGGGCGCGATCATCGCGCCGGAGAGCGGTGTCCGCGACGGCGAGTTCCTTGTCGCCCTCGACGTTAACATCGGCGGAGCGCGCAGCGTTCAGCCCGGCGTGAGCGCGCCACCTCGTCATGTAGTCCGTGGAGCGGCGCCACAGCTAGCGGCGCCAGTTGTGGCGCGCATTCGGATGGCGAGTCGAGTCGAGCGTGAATGGTTGCAGCTGACCGCATCCGACGTGGTCCATCGCTTCGACAAGGACAGCGGAAAGGTCCGCGCGACAGCCGTCGATCGCTACGACGCGCTGGCGCTCGCCGAGCGCCCGGCGCCAGTGGACCCTGAAATCGCCGCGCAACTGCTTGCTGACGCCTGGCTCGCGCGCGGCCCACGCGAAGAGGATGCTCGTCTGCTACGGCGGCTGAAATTCGCTGCGCGGGACGTCGAACTCGAAGCCCTCGTTCGTTCGGCCGCCTATGGCGTGCGCTCGTTGGACCAGGTGCGCATCGAGACTGCGCTGGGCGCCGACGTGCTTCGTGACCTCGATCGCGACGCGCCTGAGTCGCTGGCCGTGCCCAGCGGGCGGCACGTCCCGCTCGAGTACAACGACGATGGGAGTGTGTCGGCGTCGGTGAAGCTGCAGGAGCTGTTCGGACTGGCGGAGACGCCGCGCGTGGGACGTCAGAAGGAAGCCGTCGTGCTCGCGTTGCTCGCGCCGAACGGACGGCCGGTTCAGGTCACTCGCGATCTGCGCAGCTTCTGGGACCGCACGTACCCGGAGGTCAGAAAAGAACTGCGCGGCCGGTATCCGAAGCACCCGTGGCCGGAAGATCCCTGGAAAGCAACCCCGACGGCGCGCACCACCCGAAGAACCAAGGGTTAGCGATACACTTCTCTTATGGAGGCGAGAGTGATGACACGCAAGTTGATCGCAATCGGCGCCGTGGCGATAGCCATGGGCGCATTCGTTTTCGCGCAGGGTGGCCGCCCGGCTAGCCCCACGGGCACGACGGCGACCGAGATCGGCGGCAAGTACGACACCAGCGGCGCCGAGCCGGTCTACAAGGGCGGCAAGTGGATCGAGGTCACGTCCGGGCGCCCGATCAAGCGCGGCCGCGAAGTGTTCGGCGGCAGCGGGGCGAGCTACGGCAAGGTCGCGAATCCGGATGCGCCGGTGTGGCGCGCGGGCGCAAACTTCACGACGCAGCTGAAGACCGAACTGCCGCTCGTCATCAACGGCAAGACGGTCGCGCCAGGCACCTACACGATGTTCATCGATCTGAAGCCGAACAACTGGACGCTGATCGTCTCGACCTGGAAGGCGCAGACGAAGTACGACCCGAAGAACACAACGGAGCTCTGGGGCGCCTACGGCTACACGTCGGACAAGGACGTCGTCCGCGTGCCGATGAAGCTCGAGACGCTGCCGCACGCGGTCGAGCAGCTGACGTGGGAGTTCGTGGACATGACCGACGCCGGAGGGTTGCTGGCGATTTCGTGGGGCAACCAGCTCGCGTCGGTTGCGTTCAAGGTCGGAACCTGAACGACCGGTGTCAGACACCGTGGCAA
>JAYVMG010000234.1:0-10817 GCA_043759095.1 Acidobacteriota bacterium
ATCCGGCGGCTCGAGTTCTTCGACGTTGAGATAGACCGACGGTCACCAGATACTCGTACTGATTGCTCATCCTTCGCGACGCTTCGGATGACAAGTCACTGGGGCGGCGCGATCGTCTTGCCGTCCGTGTCGAGGAACGTGATGTTCTTGTAGGCGGCGAGTTGATCTTTTACTTTCGCCCAGTCGCCAACGATCGCGATCACCGAGTTGTCCGACCCGAACAGCGTGGCCGACGCGCTCTTGACCTGCTCCGGCGTGACCGTCGCAATCTTCGCCCTGAACGTCTCCGGGTAATCCTTCGGCAGGCCGAACACGTAGACGTTGTTCAGCGTCGCCGACAATCCGGTCTGCGTCGCGGTCTGAATCGGAAAGATGCCCCGCAGATACGCCTTCGCTCCCTGCAGTTCGGCGCCGTCGCTCCCATCGGCGCGCATCTTGTCGATCTCCTTGAACACTTCAAAGAGCGTCGGACCGGTCACTTCGTTGCGAACGTCGGCGGCAAACCGGTAGAAGCCGGTGTTGCCGAACCCGGTGAGCGCCGACTGCGGGGAGTACGTGTAGCCCTTCTCCTCGCGGATATTGCGCACGATCCGCGAATTGAACGCGCCGCCGTACACCGTGTTCGCCAGCGTCAGTTCGTACCAACGCGGGTCACTGCGCTTGACGACGATGTTGCCGAGGGAGATGGACGACTGGATGCTGTTCGGCCGCTGGACGAAATACACGTGCCGGCCGGCCAGCGCCGGCGGCGCCGCATAGGTCTGGCTCGCCACCTCGCCGCGCAGCCAGCCGCCGAACGCCTTCTCCACTGTCGCGAACGTCGCATCGGGATCGATCGCGCCGACGATCAGCAGAAACGCGTTGTTCGGCCGGTAGTGATCAGTGTGGAACGCCACCAGCTTCGCGCGATCCATCGCCTGCAGCGAGGCTTCGTTCTCGCTCGTGCGCGCGTACGGATGCCCGCCGAACAGCGCCTTGCGGAACGTCTGGTTCGCGAGGAACTGCGGCGACGCCTTCTGCTGCAACACGGTCTGCAGATGCTGCTGCTTGAGGATCGCGACCTCGTCCTCGGGGATCGTCGGGTTCATCGCCACGTCGGCAACCAGATCGATGAGGCGAGGCGAGAATTCCGACAGACCGCGCACCGAAATGGACGAGTAGTCCTGCGATGCGGCGGCCGACAACGATCCGCCCATGCCGAACACGTCGCGCCGGATCTGCCGGCTGCTCTTGGTCTTCGTGCCTTCCTGGATCAGATCCGCCGTCAGCGATGCGAGGCCGGTCAGGTTCAAGGGATCGCTCGAGTAGCCGGACAACACCGTCAGCGTGATCGACACCTTCGGGATCGCCGTCTGCCGCGTGATGATCACGCGCAGGCCGTTGGGCAGCGTCTTCTCGACGCGCGGCGCCAGCTGAAACGGCCGTTCAGGTCCGACCGACGGGCGCTCCTGCGCCCAGGCGGTGGTGGCGATCAGCGCGAGCGCGAAAGCAATCGGCACTCTGCACCGCGCACTCTGCACTCTGCACCCTGCACCTTGCACTCTCATTTCGCACCTTCCGGTCTGCGGTCAATCGACGTCCGATTCGCCGGCACGAGGTACTTCTTCGCCGCCTGCAGCACATCCTGCGTCGTGATCTTGTCGAGGTCGCTCAGGCTCGTGTTGATTCGGCCCGGGTCATCGTCGTAGAGCGCCAGCGCGGCGAGCAGATCGGCGCGGCCGAAGCCGGCTTGGCTTTCGAGCCCATCGAGGAACGAGGAGCGGATGTTCACCTTTGCCTGCTTCAACTCGTCCTCGCTGATCCCGTGCTCCTGAATCGCGCTGATCACCTTGTCCACCACTTTCAGCACGTCCTCGCCCTTGAGGTCGGGGCGATAGTCCACGCGGAACGTATAGAGCATCGGACCGTTGTAGTCGTAGTTGTTGCCGAGCCCGTAGTTGAACCCGCCGGACACATTGGACGCAATCTGGTTTTCTTTGACGAGCGCCTGATACATCTTCGCGCTCTCGTCGCTGACCAGCAGCGGGTCGAGCAGCGTCAGCGCGAAAAAGTCCTTGGTCATGCGATCGGGCAGGTGATAGCCGAAGGCGACGGCCGGCGTCCGCGCGAGCTTGTCGCTTTCGGTGAACGATTTCTCCGCGGTCTGCGGGGGCTCCTTGATGTCGGGGCGCGGCGGCAGCGGACGCTGCGGGATGGCGCCGAAGTGTTTCTCCGCCAGCTTCATCACTTCATCGGGCGTGGTGTCACCGGACACGACCAGCACGGCGTTGTTCGGCGCGTAGTACGTCTCGTAGAACTTCTTCACATCGTCGAGGTTGGCGGCTTCGAGCTCGGCGAGGTCGCCGTAGAAGTTGTGCGCGTTGTACCAGTTCGTGTTCGCCTTCTGGGGCAGGCCGAGCCACTCGAACGCGCCGTACGGCTGATTCAATACGTTGACGCGGACTTCCTCGCTGACCACGTCCTGCTGATTCTTCAGTGTCTCCGGCGTGATCTTCAGCGACTTCATGCGGTCGGCTTCGAGCCACATCGCGAGCTCGAGCGCATTGGACGGCATCGCCTCGAAGTAGTTCGTGTGATCGAACCGCGTCGATCCGTTCAGCGTGCCGCCGTTTTCGTTGACGATGCGGACATGCTCGAACTTGGCGACGTGTTCAGAGCCCTGAAACATCAGATGTTCGAACAGGTGCGCGAAGCCGGTGCGGCCTTTGGGCTCGATGCGGAATCCGATGCGATACATCAGCTCGACGACGACGACCGGCGCGGCATGGTTTTCGCTGATGACCACGCGGAGACCGTTCGGCAGTTTCTTGTAGACGACCGGCGCCGTAAACGACTGAGCGGATACGGACGGGACGGCTGGCGCGAGCACGGCGAGACACAACGCGACTGCGAAGGTGCGCATATTTCGGGACTTTACCATCACTCAATCTTAGGATTTCAGGAATTGAGGAAGCGAGGATCTGGGGAACTGGCCGTCCCGAATTCGGACAGTCGCTGGTCGCGAGCGAACGTGCTGTCGACGGCTACTTGTCGCGCGTTTCTTTCACGGGCTGATCGTTCTTGAAAATCACATTCGACGGAAACGCGGGCTTCGGCCCTGATGGAGTCGATTGCGACTGTGGGCGTGGCGTCGATGCCGCTGCGGGTCTCTGGGTCGGCATGAGGCTTTCCTTTCCATCCAGATTATCGAGGTGCATGACCGGCGCCTTCGATGGAGCCATGAACTGATCGATCGCGTACGGCAGCGACGAAACCCCAGTCCCGCTGAGCAGAGCGAACAGGCAAACGATACCTCTGTGTAAGCAACCCTGCCGTATGTTGTTGCTCGCGGTGTTCTGATCGGCTGCCTGAATTATACGATATCGGAAGTTGTCCTCGAAATCGACGTCGGCGTCCATCGGCCCAGTGGTGTCGTCGCCGTAGTACTCCTTCAATTTCTGACGCGCGGCACTGAGTTCTCCAAGCGACGGTAACTGCTCGTATGTTTGGCCGTGATAGGCGTTTGCGAAGAGCCACAAGCAGCAGACGAACGAGGCCGCATCGAACCCGGCGATGATCACGAACGGAATCGTGAGCGGGAGTCGTGTATACGAAAAGCCACGAGTCATGGTGACCACGAGGCCACCGAGCACGATCACAACGCTGACAGGCATCCCAAGCGAATCGGAAAGCTTCTCCTTTCGCGCGAGTTCGTAGTCGTAGCGTTCCTTGAGGAACTTGTCGTCCAGAGGCGGCACAGCGCCGCCATTGTAGGGGCTTCGAACGATGCCGGGGCCTGTATTGCACGGTATTGTTAACGGCGGTATCCGTCATTCAGAACCACGGCGTTCAGCTCTCTTTTCGCGCTCACCCAAGTCGACACTTCCCCGCTTCCCAGACGTGAACGACAAATTCGCTTCGCCGACCGGGATCTGCGTCCGGTGTGCAAGCGGCTCTCGATCTCGCGCGGAGGCATTGGCGGCCCGTCATCGGTTCGAGGTCTAAGCCGGGATGGGCGACGTTATCAAACCATCGGAGGACGAGGAATACAAGAAGGCGAAGAGCGAGTAGAGCGACGATCCGCCGGTCAGAGTTCCGCGGGGAAGCTCTTCGACGAATGATGCACCGTGAGCACATGGACCTCGTCGCGGCCTACAACCCGGTACACAATTCGGTACGGTGAGTGAACGACCTCTCGCACGAAGGGATCCATGAATTCAGGAACGGCGCGACCGGATTCAGGAAACTGAACCAGACGGTCGGTGGCGGTGATGATGCGGGAAACGACGACCGACGCGTAGTGAGGAGAGTCCTGGCTGATGAACGCCAGGATGGCTGCCAGGTCTGATCGGGCTTGCTCGGTCCAAAGTACAGATCTCACGACAAGAACTGCTTTTTGACCTCGTCGTGAGAAACGAGCTGGCCCGCGTCCGATTGCCTCACACCCTCTTCGATCTTGGCGATGAAGCAGAGCCGCTCGATAGCGTCATCGAGCGTGGCGTGGGCCGGTAGCGTTCGAAGAGCCTCGATAGCCCGTTCTTTCTCTGTTGCTTCCATAGCTCCGATCCTACCATCGTCAGACAAAAGGTTTAATGCCGCGGCTGACGAACGTGGTCATCAGACGCCGGCGCAGCTCGTTGGCGACCTTGCCCTGATTGAGCGGCGGCGTCTTGAACTTCACGCGGACGGTGGCGGCGCCGCCGTCGAGCGATTCGACGCCGACGATCTCGATCGGACCGAGGACGGAGGCGCCCCACATCGCGTCGCGCTCCATCGACGCGCCCACCTCGCGCATCGTGCCCATCACGCGGTCCATGTTTTCTCCATAGGCGATCCTCACGTCGACCACTGCGTACGCGAACTGCTTGCTGAGGTTGGCAAGTGCGGTGATCGTGCCGTTGGGGAACACCTGCACGGCGCCGTCGCCGTCGCGCAGGATAATCGTCCGCAGATTAATCTGCTCGACCGTGCCGGCCACGCCGTTGATGCGCGCCAAATCGCCCACGCGCACCTGGTCTTCGAGGATCATGAAGAATCCGGAGATGACGTCGCGCACCAGGTTTTGCGCGCCGAAGCCGATCGCCAGACCCGCGATGCCGGCGCCGGTGAGGATCGGCAGGATGTCGATCGACAGCTCGCGCAGCAGCATCAGGATCGCCACGAAGCCCACCGACGCGGTGACACCGCTGGTCAGGATCCCGCCGAGCGTCGTCACTCGACGCTGCCATTCGAGGTCGCCGTCGCCGTGCCGGCGCGCGATCTTCGCGCGGAAATGTTCGATCGCCAGATTCGCCGCGCGGACGACGATGAACGCGCCAGCGAGGATAATGACGAGTCTGACGCCGTGCGTCAGACCCCAATGGCCGAGCACCCCGCCGAACGTGGCGTAGCGGATATTGAGGTTCACAGGCGCTGAATCTTCAGGTAGTTCGCGTCGCGGCGCGCCAGATCGGCGCTGATGCTGACGAACACGGCCGTGGCGCCGGCCGTGACCAGCCCGCGCTCCACCAGCTGTGCGCCGATCCTGATGCTGGCCTCTTCGAGGTTGTCGCCAATCGGCATGCACAGCGGCACCACGCCCCAGTGCAGCAGGAGCCGCCGGCCCGTATCCTGCCGCTCGGTGGCCGCGATGATCGGCGCATGCGGCCTCAACGCCGACAGCCACCGCGCCGTCGTCCCGCCCGTGGTGACGGCGACAATCGCCTGCGCCGCGCCGCGATCGGCAAGCGTGACCGCCGCTTCGCAGAGGGCGCGGGCATGATCGTCGCGGACCGACTGCGGGTGAAGCACGGCGACGACGTCGTGGGGCGGCGCGGTTTCGGCGTCGCCAATGATCGCGTTGAGCGTTTTTACGGCGCGCACAGGGTGAGCGCCGACGGCGGTTTCGCCCGCAAGCATGATCGCGTCGACGCCGTCTTCGACCGCGTTCGCCGCATCGTTGACTTCCGCGCGGGTCGGACGCGACTCGCTCGTCATCGACTCGAGCACCTGCGTGGCGACGATCACCGGCTTCCCGGCGGCGCGCGCGCGGCGCGTGATTTCCTTCTGCGCCCTCGGCACGCGCTCGAGCGGCATTTCGAGACCCAGGTCGCCGCGCGCCACCATCACCGCATCGCAGGCGGCGAGGATTTCTTCGAGATGCTCGAGCGCAAGGGGCCGTTCGAGCTTTGCGATGAGCGGAACGTGGCCAGCGTGAGCATCGTCGATCAGACTGCGCGCCTGATCCAGATCGGCGGCGGTCTGCACGAAACTGAGCGCCACCATGTCCACACCGAGCGAGAGACCGAACTTCAGATCCTCGACGTCCTTCGGCGTGACGGCGGACGCCGGCAGCGGTACACCAGGCGCGTTGATCCCTTTGTGCTCGCCGATCTCACCACCCTCGACGACCGTCGCCTGAATCGCCAACCCGTCCGACGCGTCGATGCGCAGCTCGACGCGGCCATCCGCGAGCAGTAGACGATCGCCAGGGCGCACGCTCTTCGCCAAGCCGTCGAACGTCGTGTAGAGACGGCCCGGTCCGCCGACGAGATCACCGGTGGCAATCGTCAACGTGTCGCCGGGAACAAGCGTGATGGCGTTGCCACCCTCGAGCCGGCCGGTTCGAATCTTCGGACCGCCGAGGTCCTGCAGGATTGCGACCTCGCAGGCGGCCCGCTTCGACGCTGCCCGGACGCGTGCGAACGTCGCCGCATGCGACTCGTGCGTGCCGTGCGAGAAGTTCAGGCGGAAGATGTCGGCGCCTGCCGCGATCAGCGCGTCGAGGGTCGATGCGGAGTCGCTCGCCGGCCCGACCGTGGCGATAATTTTCGTATGGCGCATCTCGCCCTAGAATAGCGCGATGGGCGTGATCGTGCCGGATGCTGTCGAGCGCTATCTCGCGGAACTGAACACCGCTGGCGACCCCGTGCTTGACGCGATTGCCGCGGGCAACGTGACCCGTGGACTGCCACTCGTGGACGCGGAAGTCGGCGCGCTGCTGCGCGTGCTCGCGACGTCCATCGGCGCCACGCGCATGCTCGAAATCGGCACGGCGATCGGCTACTCGGGCATCTGGCTCGCGCGGGCGCTGCCGGCCGGCGGGATGCTGGTCACGATGGAGTTCAACGAGGAACGGGCGCGCGAGGCGCGCGAGAACTTCGCGCGCGCCGGCGTGTCCGATCGCGTCAGTGTCGTGACCGGTGACGCGCAGCTGAAGATCGCCAAGGTGTCGGGCCCGTTCGATCTGATCTTTCAGGACGGCGACAAGCAGCTCTACACACCGCTGCTCGATCGCCTGGTCGCGCTGCTGCGCCCCGGCGGGCTGCTGGTAACCGACAACGTGCTCTGGGACGGTAAGGTTGTCCCGGGCTTCGCGACCCACGCGCACGAAGATGACGTAGACACGCGCGCCATCGCCGAGTACAACAGGCGGGTTGCCGCGCATCCGAATCTGCTGACGAGCATCATCCCGCTCCGCGACGGCGTGTCGATATCGGTAAAAGCTTCATGACCATTGAATCCTGGCTGCAGGCCGCCGACGACGACGCCGAACGGCGCGGCCTCCCTGAACTGAAACCCATTCTCGAAGGGCTGGCTCGCACGACGACCGCCCTGCGCGCCGCCGACTTCAACGATGACGCGTCCGGTCTCCAATCCGCAGTCCGCAATCCGCAGTCCACAATGGCAGGTCCTCGGCCATGATGACAATCGAGCAGTTCGGCCGCCGCCTGCGCGCGCGCGAGCTCACGTCGGTGCGAACGACGGAAGAATGTCTGCGGCGTATTGAGGCCGACAACCCGCGGCTGAACGCGTTCATCCGTGTGATGGGCGACGAAGCGCTGCAGCAGGCGCGTCAGGCCGATCAGGAACTTACCGCCGGCCAGGACCGCGGCCCGCTACACGGCGTGCCGATCTCAATCAAGGACCTGCTCGACATCCGCGGTATCCCGACGACAGCGGCGTCTCGCGTGCGCGACGGCCATGTGGCGGAGCGCGACGCGCAGGTCATCGCGCATCTACGCATGGCGGGCGCGGTGTTCGTCGGCAAGACCAACCTCCACGAGTTCGCGTTCGGAACGACGAACGAGGACTCCGCGTTCGGCCCCGCGCGTAATCCGCACGATCCCGCGCGGTCGCCAGGCGGCTCGAGCGGAGGGTCGGCGGCCAGCGTCGCAGCCGGCATGGCCCTCGCCACGATCGGCACCGACACCGGCGGCTCCATCCGCATTCCCTCCGCCGCCTGCGGCATCGTCGGACTGAAGCCGTCGCTGGGAGAGGTCTCGGCCGACGGCATTGTGCCGCTGTCGCAAACATTCGATCACATCGGTCCGCTGGCGCAGAGCGTGACCGATGCGTGTCTCCTGTATCACGCACTGCTCGGCGATGCGCACGCGACGCCGCCGGCGCCGATGCCGACCCACGGCATGCGGCTCGCGGCGCCACGGAAATATTTCTGCGATGTGCTGGACGATGAGGTGCGGGCGCGGTTTGAGGAGACGCTCGATCGCCTGCGGTCT
Organism: Acidobacteriota bacterium; assembly: GCA_043759095.1. Lineage (GTDB taxonomy): Bacteria > Acidobacteriota > Vicinamibacteria > Vicinamibacterales > CAVVIG01 > CAVQFC01. Next base: position 8,478 of record JAYVMG010000234.1, read on the forward strand.
GCGGGCGTGCACATCGACGACATCGAGATCCAGCACGCCGCCGACATCGCGCCGGTGTACCTGCACATCGTGCTCGGCGACGCCGCCGCGTATCACGCGAAGACGCTCGAGACGATGCCGGAGAAATACACGGCGCCGGTGCGCCTCAGGCTTGAAATGGGACGATACGTGCTGGCGGAAGACTACGTGCGTGCGATGGCCGGACGCGAACGGCTAACGCGCGAGGTGGACGCGGCGATGGCCCAGCACGACGCACTGATTCTGCCAACGCTGCCGATTCCCGCGCCGGAGATCGGCGCCACCACGGTTCAGATCGGTGGAGTCGCGGAGCCGGTCCGCAACCTGATGCTGCGGCTGACGCAGCTCTTCAACGTCACCGGACACCCCGCGATCTCGATGCCGTGCGGTCAGACGTCAGCGGGATTACCGTGCGCCGTGCAACTGGTGGGCGGCCGCAGGCAGACGGACGCGCTGCTGCGCGTCGCGCTGGCCTGCGAGGGGCTGATCTCGGGTAGGTCTCAAGTCTGAAGTCTCAGGTCTCAAGTCTGAGAGTTGAGCCCTGAGAGTTGAGACTTCTATACGTCCAGCCCTATCGCCCTCATCAAGGCCAGGGCGTTACTGTGCTCGACCACACCTGGCCGCATGCGGTAGTCGAAGATCATCTTCCCGCCCTCGAGCCGATCCTCGAAATGCATGTTCACACCGGCTGATCCGAGTTGCGCCGGCAGCTCGGTGAGCGCGAGGTCGTGTGTGGTGACCAGGCCGATCGCGCCGAGCGCCACCAGCGCGCGTACGATGCCTTCGGCGCCGATGCGGCGATCGTGCGAGTTGGTGCCGTGCAGGATCTCGTCGAGCAGGAACAGCAGCGGGACCGGACCGCGCGCCGCGTCGGCGATGATGCGAATGCGCAGGATCTCTGCGTAGAAGCGCGAGTGACCGGCCTGCAGCGAGTCCTCGATGTGGAGCGTGGCGCCGAGGGCCAGCGCCGAGATCCGCAGCCGGCGGGCGGCGACCGGTGCTCCCGCAAGCGCCAGCACGACGCTGACGCCGACCGACCGCAGCAGCGTGCTCTTCCCCGACATGTTCGATCCGCTGATGAGAATCAGGCGCGGACCGCCGTCGCCGAGCCGCACATCGTTACGCACGCCCACCTCCGGCGGGATTAGCGGATGGCCCAGCGCTTCGGCATCGTAGATCGGACCCTGGTCGACGAGTTCCGGAAACGGATCGTCGGGCCGTTCGTACGCAAACGTCGCGATCGCCGCGAGAGCTTCCACTTCGCCAACGGCCTGCAGCCACTCGCCAACTGCGGGGCCATACGCCGCGCGCCAACGATCAATCGCGATCGCGAGCTGCTGCCGCAGCAGCAGGACGAACGCAATCGGCGCGAACATCATGTTGTGCGTGGAATCGAGCCAGGACACCAGCGACCGCAGCTGCGCGATCCGTTGTGACGGGACGATGCCGCCGGTCAGCAGCGTCTGGTGCAGCGCGGCCAGACGAGGCGACGTGAACGGTTCGGATTCGATGCGCGCAAGCAGATCGGCGAGCAGACCGAGATCGCGCTCCGGCGTGTCGATGCCGTGCAGCACCTGGTGAAACTGCCGGCGCCACAGCGCCGCGAACCCGGCTTCCAGCAACAACCACACGAACAGCCACTCGGGCGCGATGATGTCGCGGTAGACCACGAACCCGAGCGCAATCGTGATCAGTGCGCACGCCGCCAGCGCCACGCGAAGCGCAGATGGAAAACGCACTGCCGGTGCACCGGCCCACGCGGCGAGCATGCCTGTGCGGCCAACAGGAGACTCGGACGCCAGGATGGCGACGTCTTCCTTGAAATCGAGCATCGGCCGCAGCTCGCCGATGGCAGCCTGACGCGCCCGCACGTCGGACAGCGCCGCCGGCGCGCGCAGCCAGTCCGCCAGCGTCACTTCGCCGATCTCGGTCCGCGTGGTGTTCAGCAGCTCGAAGATCGACGCCGGCCCGAACAGATCGAGATCGCCCGCGTACGGATGCCCCTTGAGAAACGCTGCACCGTCGCGGCCGGTACCGGCCCAGCGCCCGCTCATCCGATCGAATCCGCGCAAGTAGACGCGCTCGGCGCTCTGCGCGCGCTCGAAGTGTCGAAGCCGGCGCGCGTGCATCACCGCGAGGACGGCGAATGCCAGCCACGCCACGAACGGCCACGCGAACGAGATCGACGCGCGCACCGCGGCCATCCACAGCAGCACGGCGCCCACGCCGGCAATACCGAGACGGATGTTGGAGATGATGAAATTGATGCGATCGAGTGCGGCAATCCGCGCGCGCCGGTCGGCGAGGCGGCGTTCGTATTCA
>JAYVMG010000235.1:0-10803 GCA_043759095.1 Acidobacteriota bacterium
CTCGCGCGCGAGCGCCCGCGTCTGCTCGGCCTTGATGTGCACGGTGTGCGGGTGCTCGTCGATCAGATCGCGAATCTGGTGAACGTTGCCTTCGGCGAGGATGCGGCCCTGGTTGATGAGCAGGATGTTCGCGGTCATCGATTCGATCTCGTGCAGGATGTGGCTCGAGACGATGACGCTCTTGCCGGCGCGGCCCCAGTCCTTGATCATCCGGATCGCCTTGCGCCGCGCGATCGGGTCCATGCCCGACAGCGGTTCGTCCAGGATCAGCAGCTCGGGATCATGCGCGATCGCCTGCGCCATTTTGATCCGTTGGCGCATGCCCTTGCTGTAGGCGCCGATCTTCTTGTTGGCGGCCTGGGTCAGCTCCACCTCTGCGATCGCGCGCGCCGCCATCGCGGCGGCCTCCGCCTCCGTCACGCCGTTCAGGCGGACGAGCGCCGTCACCCACTCGAGGCCGGTCATGCGTTCGTAAAACGCGTCCTGCTCGGGACAGAAACCGATGCGTTGATACAGCGCGGGGTTGGCCCAGATCGGCTCGCCGAGGACGGTGATGCTGCCCTTGCTCGGCCGGAGCTGACCGGTGATCAGCTTCATGAACGTCGACTTGCCGGCGCCGTTCGGGCCGAGCAACCCGGTGATGCCGGGCGGCACGGTCACCGACACGTCGTTCAGACCGATGACCTGTCCGTACCACTTCGACAGATGGTCGGCGACGACGAGGCCGGCCATTACGAGACCACCTCGATACCGCGGACGCGCCGCTCGAGAATCAGCGCCGACCCTGCCACCAGCCCGACAATCACCAGCAGCGACACCGGCCAGGGAGTGTCGTACTTCAGCGGCAGCCGGAAGATGACGTCGCCGACCTGCGCGAGATTCGCCGAGAACGACAGCCACGACAGCGCCGTGCTGCGCGTGACGGCGTAGAGCACGCCGTAGACCGCCTGCGTAAAGAAGATCACCGCCGCATACAGAATCGCGACGTACCGGCTGCTCTTCGACAGCGACGACAGCGCCAGCATCGTCGTCGACGCGAGGGCGATCTGGATAAAGGCGAACAGCGTGATCGCCGGGAAGAGGAACACGTTGGCCTTGAAGAACGTAAAGTTGCCGGCAAATGCAATCTGCACGATCAGCAGGAGGATGGCAGGCAGCCACGTGACGAGCGCGAGGAACGTCATCAGGATCACGAGCTTGCCGAGGATGTACTCCGCGCGCGTCAGCGGCTTCGAGAGGTAAATCTGCAGTGCGTTCGCGCGGCGATCGTTGGCGATCAGCCCGGCGCCAACGTACACGGTGACGAAGAACACGAACGTCTGCTGCTGCTCGAGAAACTGGCGAAACGTCTCGGCCGACGGCGCCAGGATCGAGGCCTGCGGAATGCTGGTGAAATTGGCGGCGGCGTAGAACTGGACCGCGCGGACCAGGAACGGCGACCAGGCCAGCATCAGCAGGCCGAGAAACGCCCGCTTGCCGATGAACGTGCGGATGCCCGCGCGCGCGATCACCATCCAGCCGGCGCCGGTCCGCGCCTTGTGGCCGGCGTAGCGCCGATAGCCCTGATCATGTATAGGCATACGGATTCAACGTGCAGGGTGCAGGGTGCAACGTGCAGCGTGCAACGTGCAGCGTGCAGCGTGCAGCGTGCAGCGTGCAGCGTGCAGGGTGCCTGAAGCCGATCATTGCTCACCTACAGCGTGGGCGAAGACGTCCTCGAGCGTCGGCACGCTCGGACGAAGATGACGGACCTGGACGCGGGCCGCGGCGGCCAGCGCGAACAGTTCGCGCGCGCCGCCCTCGCCGGGCACGAACACGCGCATCACGTCCTCGTCGGTCTGCTTGCAGTCGAGTCCTGATGCGCGCAGCCGTTCGACGAACAGATCGAGTTCTCCGGGCGTCTTGACCCGCAGCTCGTAGACGCGGCCGCGCGGTTGTTTCAGGGCGGCAATTGGTCCGGAGGCGGCAATCGCGCCCTGGTCCATGACGACGACGTGGTCGCAGGTGAACTCGACGTCGGGCAGGAGGTGCGAAGACAGGATCAGACTGACGCCCTTGTTGTGCGCGAGATCCCGAACCAGCTCGAGCATCTCGTCGCGCCCTTTGGGGTCCATCCCGTTGGTGGGCTCGTCGAGGAACAGCAGGTCGGGATCGTGCACCAGCGCCTGCGCGAGCTTGATGCGCTGCTTCATGCCGGTGGAATAGGTGTCGACGTTGCGATAGCGGGCCTCACCCAGACCCACGTAGAAAAGCATTTCGTGCGCGCGCTGCATCGCATCCACTCGCGGCAGGCCGGCCAGTTCGCCGCAGTACGCGACGAAGGAGACGGCGTTCATCCCTGGAATGTGCGCGTCACTCTCCGGCATGTAGCCGACGCGCGCGCGAATCTCGAGGGGCGATTCTGCGACATCGAGGCCGAGCACCCGCAGGCGGCCGCGCTCCGGCACGATGAACCCGAGCAGCGCCTTCAGCATCGTGCTCTTGCCCGCGCCGTTGGGCCCGAGCAGGCCGACGGCCCCCGCCGCAAACGACGAGGTGACGTCGCGCAGCGCACGGTTCTTGCCGTACGTGACGGTGACGCCTTCGAGCGTGACGACCGGATCGCCCTCAGCCATGCAGATTCATAGACGCACACGCTTCGCGCGATGTTCGCAGGACTGCCGCCTCCACGCTGCGGTCACAGCGTTCCTCGAAGTCCGAGCTCGTCAGCCTTCACGCGCATGAAGCCGATCGCGTTGCTGATGTGCTCTTCGAGCGTCAGCCCGAGCATTTCGGCCCCGGCAATCAGATCCTCGCGCTTCACGCCCTTGGCGAACGCCTTGTCCTTCATCCGCTTGATCACGGACTTGGCCTCGAGGTCGAGGATGCTCTTGCTCGGCCGCACCAGCGACGCGGCGGTGATGAACCCCGCCAGCTCGTCGCAGGCAAACAGCGTCTTCTCGAGACGGCTGTCGCGCGTGACGCCGGTGATCTCCATCGCGTGCGACAGGATCGCGCGGATCATCCACTCGGGATAGCCCTTCTCGCGCAGGATCTCGGCGCCCTTGTTCGGATGATCGCCGAGCGTCGGCCATCGCTCGTAGTCGAAGTCGTGAAGCAGCGCCGTGATGCCCCACTCCTCCTCGTTCTCGCCGAACGTGCGGGCGTAGCCGCGCACGGCAGCTTCGACGCCCAGGGCATGTTTTCGCAGGCTCTCGCCCTTGGTGTATTCAGTCAGCAGCGTCCAGGCATGTTCGCGATTCATGGTAAGTTTCAGCATCTTAATGCAGGAGCAGTCGATGGCCAACGATTCGCAGGGGCTCGACACGGAATTTCACCGCGGTCTCGGCCTCTACGACTCCACGATGGTCGTCGTCGGCTCGATGATCGGGTCGGGCATCTTCATCGTGTCCGCGGACATGGCGCGCAACATCGGCAGCCCCGGCTGGCTGCTCGGCGCGTGGCTGCTGACGGGTCTGCTGACGGTGGTCGGCGCGTTGTCCTACGGCGAGCTGGCGGCGATGATGCCCCGCGCCGGCGGCCAGTATGTCTACCTGCGCGAAGCCTTTTCGCCGTTGTGGGGATTTCTCTACGGGTGGACGCTTTTCCTCGTGATCCAAACGGGCACCATTGCCGCCGTCTCGGTCGGTTTTGCGCGCTACTTTGGCGCGCTCGTCCCCTGGATCGCCGACGACCACTACCTGATCGCCCCGATCCATCTCTCGACCGGCTACGCGCTGTCGTTGTCGACCACACAGCTGGTGGGCAGCGTGATGATCGCGTTGCTGACGTGGACCAATACGCGCGGTCTCGAGTACGGCAAGATCATCCAGAACGTCTTCACGACGGCGAAGGCCGGCGCGCTGCTCGGGCTGATCCTCGTCGGCCTGCTGCTCGGCTGGAACCACACCGCGGTCGCTGATAATTTCGGCGACCTGTGGTCGGCTCGCGGCACGGTGGAGATCGTCCCCGGGCTGTCCTCGATCACCGCCTTCGGTCTTTTCGTCGCCATCTGCGTCTCGCAGACCGGGTCACTGTTCTCCGCCGATGCCTGGAACAACATTACGTTCACGGCCGGCGAGGTGAAGGATCCGCGCAGGAATATCCCGCTGTCGCTGGCATTCGGCACGTTCATTGTGATCGGCCTCTACATGCTGGCCAACGTCGCGTATCTCGTGACGCTGCCGTTCGATCAGATTCAGCACGCTGCGGGCGACCGCGTCGCCACCGCCACGCTGAACGTGATCTTCCCTGGACTCGGCGTGACGATCATGGCGATCGGCATCATGGTCTCGACGTTCGGGTGCACCAACGGCCTGATCCTGGCCGGCGCTCGCGCCTACTACGCGATGGCGCGCGACGGGCTGTTCTTCCGCGCGGCCGGCGAACTGAACGCCGAGAAAGTTCCGGCGTGGGCGCTCGTCCTGCAGGGATTCTGGGCGGTGTTTCTGGTGCTGCCGCGCACCTACGATCCGGCGACGAAGACCTACGGCAATCTCTACAACAACCTGCTCGACTACGTGATTTCCGCCGCGCTGATTTTCTACATCCTGACCATCGCCGGCATCTTCCGCCTCCGCAAGACGCGACCCACCGCGGATCGCCCCTACCGCGCGTTCGGGTATCCGGTGATTCCCGCGTTCTACATCGCCGGCGCCGCCGCGATCCTGCTCGTGCTCTTCGTCTACCGGCCAGCGACGACGTGGCCCGGCCTCGCGATCGTACTCTTGGGTGTGCCGGTGTATTTCGCCTGGAAGCCGAAGCACTAACGCGAGAGCGCTTTTCGAACAACAGCGACCGCCGCGCCGGTGAGCCGGTACGCGTCGAGTTCGCCGACGGGCACCCAGCGCACATCGGCGGCGTCCGTGCCGCGAGCCGCAATACTCGTCGTGCCGCCGCGCACGCAACATGCGTAGTCGACGATGACGTAGTGATATTCGACCCGCCCCTCGCCATCGCGCCGGATGCTGTCGAGGACTTCCACCACAGAACCCACCACAACATCGAGCGAGGTTTCCTCGCGCACCTCGCGCGCGACGGCCGCCTCGAGGGTTTCGCCGATTTCGACCGCGCCACCCGGCAGGCTCCACTCGCCTTTCATCGGTTCCTGCCCGCGCCGCACCAACAGGACGCGATCATCGTCGATAATCACGGCGCCGACGGACACGATCGGACGGTCAGGATACCTCCTCACCTCGTCATCATCAGACCGTTCAGGTGAGCGGAAGGGCAGGGTCGGCATTGAGGTCCAGCGACGCCGTGTGGCCGGAGCGGAATCTCCGCAGACCTGCCGCGGCGATCATCGCGGCGTTGTCGGTCGAGAGTGACAGGCTCGGAAGAAACGTCGGCACCTCGCGCTGCTCGCCCCGCTCCTTCAACGCGGCGCGCAGCCGGCTGTTCGCGGACACGCCACCGGACACGCCCACGCTCTTCGCGCCGTATCGCCGCGCGGCGACAAACAGTCTCTCCACGAGCGCTGTCACGACGACACGCTGAAAGCTGGCGGCGACGTTGGCGATCTCGGCGTCGGACAATGGGCCGTCGTGCGCGCGGACGTGCCGCAACACCGCGGTCTTCAACCCGCTGAAGCTGAAATCAAGATCGCCTTTCAACTCCGGCGCGTTCCGGTCGGGATGCGTCAGGCGCGTGGTGGGCAGCGAGATCGCGCGATCGTCGCCGCTCTTGGCGAGACGATCGATCGCCGGCCCACCCGGATATCCAAGCCCGAGCAGCCTCGCCACCTTGTCATACGCCTCGCCCGCCGCATCGTCCCGCGTCCGGCTGAGCAGCTGATACGAGCCGGGCGTCTCGACGAGATAGAGGTTGGTGTGTCCCCCGGAGACGACGAGGACGATCGATGGCGGCGGCAGTTCGCCGTTCTGCAGCACGAGGGACTCGATGTGACCGGCCAGGTGATGCACGGCCACCAGCGGCAGGCCGGACGCGGCGGCCGCCGCCTTCGCGAACGAGACGCCGACGAGGAGCGACCCGACAAGGCCGGGCCCCTGGGTGACGGCGATGGCGCCCAGATCGCTCCAGGTCGTCGCCGCTTCAGCCAGCGCGCGCGAGACGACGCTGCAGATGTCGCGAATATGCTGGCGCGACGCGAGTTCGGGCACCACGCCGCCCCATTCGCGGTGAATCGCCACCTGCGACGCGACGACGTTGGATAGAGTCGTCCACGGCTTCGCCGCGTCGCCGGTCTCTTCGACCACGGCGGCGGAGGTCTCGTCGCAGGATGTTTCGATGCCGAGCATGCGCATGTGTTTTGCCACGAAGGCACGAAAGCACGAAGAACAAGAGATCTAGGCGTTTTTTTCGTGTCTTCGTGGCTTCGTGGCTATGTTGTTGTGGGTGCCTTCTCGAATGCGCTCGTCAGCGACTCCGTGTACGGCGCCCTGAAGATGCCGCGCTCGGTGATGATGCCGGCGATGAAGCGGTGCGGCGTGACGTCGAACGCCGGGTTCCAAATCTTCGCGCCGGCCGGCGCCACCTGCGACGACCCGACATGAGTCACTTCGCGCGCATTGCGTTCTTCAATCGGAATCTGACTCCCGTCGATCGTGCGTAAATCGATCGTGGACAGCGGCGCGGCGACGTAGAACGGAATGTTGTGCTCGCGCGCGAGCACGGCGACGCCGTAGGTGCCGATCTTGTTGGCGGTGTCGCCGTTGGCGGCGATCCGGTCGGCGCCGACGACGACGAAATTCACCTTGCCCTGGCCCATCAGCGACGCGCTCATGTTGTCGGTGATGATCGTGGTGTCGATGCCGTCGCGCATCAGCTCCCACGCGGTCAGCCGCGCACCCTGCAGGAAGGGCCGCGTCTCGTCGGCAAACACCGCGACGCGCTTGCCCTTCTCCACCGCGCCGCGGATCACGCCGAGCGCGGTGCCGTATCCGGCGGTGGCCAGCGCGCCGGCGTTGCAGTGCGTCAGGATGCGGGCGTCCGCGGGCACGACGTCGGCGCCGAAGGCGCCCATCGCGCGGCAGTTCGCCACGTCCTCGTCGTGAATCATTTGCGCTTCGCGGTCGACACGATCCTTGATCTGATCGACCGACTCGCCCGCCTGGGCGCCCGTGCCGAAGGATGTCTTCATCCGTTCGATCGCCCAGAACAGGTTGACAGCGGTCGGACGCGTCGCCGCCATCAGATCGCAGGTCTTCTGAAACTCCGCGGCGAACTTCTGCGTGCCGGTCGCGGTGCTCCGGCGCATCCCGAGCGCGATGCCCCAGGCCGCCGCGACGCCGATGGCGGGCGCGCCGCGGATCACCATCGTTCTGATGGCGCGCGCGACTTCCGGCGCGGTCTTGCAGCGAACATAGACTTCCTGGGCCGGGAGTTTGCGCTGGTCGATCATGACGACCACGTCGCCTTCGCGGGCAATCGTAGGGAGCATGTCCCAATTCTACAGAAGGCGCGCGTCGAACGGGAGCGGCAGCAGGTTCTTGAGTTGGTGCCGGCCTTTTTCTTCGGTGAGGTTCGCAAGCTGGATTTCGAGGTTGCCGCCGAACTCCCAGAGGATCTGGCGGCACGCACCGCAGGGCGGGGTCGGCAACTCGGTGTCCGCCACAATCGCAATGCGCGTGAAGATGCGATGGCCTTCTGAAATGGCCTTGAACATCGCGACGCGCTCGGCGCAGATGGTCAGGCCGTAGGTCGCGTTCTCGATATTGCAGCCGGTGATGACGGCGCCATCGCCGGTCTCGAGCGCCGCGCCGACTTTGAAATGCGAGAATGCGGCGTCGGCGTGCTCACGCGCGCGCCGCGCCGCGGCGATCAGATCGACGTCGCCCCCACGGTCGCGCACGCGGCGGGGTCCCGTGCGGCGGCCCCGCCTGGCCCGGCGATCGCCGTCAGTCCGTCCGGCATCCTCGAGGCGGCGATCGAATCCGGCCCGCCGGTCGGCTTCCACGCGCGCGCGACGGTCGTCGAGCAGCACGCGCATCGTCTCGCTCGGGCGCACGCCGTTCACCACGTGCGTGACGCGGGCGATGTGGGACAGCTTCTCGGTGAGCGCCTGGACTTCGGGGTCGCGGTGACAGCGCTCGGCGGCGGTGGCATCGGTCCAGTACCGCACGGCGTAAAACCGCAGCGGGTACGCTTCGTCCCGAACCACTTCCGCGCGCCCGTACTCCTTGCGGATCAGGATCGCTTCGAAGTGTGTCGAGATCGCCGTGAACGCCGGCTCCTGGCCGACGTTGACGTCGACAAGCGATACCGACAGCCGGCGCGCGTCAGAGCTGCCCAATGATCCCCTCCAGGAGCGCGATGAACTGTCCGCGGACCCGCGCGGCGGTGGCCATGACCTCGGAATGGTCCAGCGCCTGGGGCAGCACGCCCGCGGCCATGTTCGTGATGCACGAGATGCCGAGCACGTCCATCTTCATGTGACGCGCGACAATCGCTTCGGGCGCCGTGGACATCCCCACCGCGTCTGCGCCAATCGTTCTGAGATATCGGATCTCCGCTGGCGTTTCATAACTGGGGCCCATCAGCGCAGCATACACGCCATGCGGCAGCTGGAACCCGAGTGTTTTGGCCGCGCGATCGGCAATTCCGCGCAACCGTGACGAGTAGACCTCGGTCATGTCGGGAAACCGGGCGCCAAACCGCTCGTCGTTGTCGCCGGCGAGCGGGTTCTGCCCCATCAGATTGATGTGGTCGTCGATGACCATCAGCGCGCCCTGGGAGAAGGTGGTGTTCACGCCACCGGCGGCGTTGGTCAGGACCAGCGTTTTCACGCCGAGCAGGCCGAGCGCGCGGACCGCGAACGCCACCCGGCCGGCATCGTGTCCTTCGTAGAGGTGGCAACGCCCGGCAAGGGCCGCGATCGTCCGGCCGCCCGACTTTCCGACCACCAGTTTCCCCGCGTGCCCGATGACGCGCGACGCCGGCCAGTGCGGCAGTTCGCCGTACGGCATCGTCACCCCGTCGCCGAGCGCGTTGACAAAGTCGCCCAAGCCTGAGCCGAGAACGATGGCGATCTCGGGAACGTCGGAGATGCGCGCCCGAATGGCATCGGCAGCTTCGTTGGCCTGATCGTACGCACTCACGAACGACTCCTTGGAATGCACAGGCCGCGAAGCCCGCAACGAACGCCGTTCACAACAGGAATCCCGCAATCGTCGCGGTCATGAAGTTGGCGAGCGTGCCCGCGAACATCGCGCGCAGCCCGAGACGCGCCAGATCGTGGCGTCGGTTCGGGGCCAGCGCGCCGATGCCGCCGATCTGGATCCCGATCGAACTGAAGTTCGCGAAGCCGCACAGCGCGAACGTCGCGATCGTGAACGACTTCGGATCGAGCACCGACTTCATCGGTCCGAGCTGCGCGTAGGCGACGAACTCGTTGAGCACCATGCGGGTGCCGAGCAGGTTGCCGATCGTCGGCGCATCCTTCCACGGCACGCCCATGCTCCAAGCGACGGGCGCGAACACCCAGCCGAAGATCTGCTGCATGCTGAAGTGCTCCAGGCTGGCGATGCCCATGCGGGCGGCCTGGTGGCCCAGCGCACCGAGCACGTAGTTGACGAGCGCCACGAGCGCGAGAAACGAAATGAGCATCGCGCCGACGTTCAGCGCGAGGTGCAGCCCCTCGCCGGTGCCGCGCCCCGCGGCGTCGATGACGTTCACGTCCGTCTGCTCGATCTCCAGCCTCACCGACCCCATCGTCTTGGGCACTTCGGTTTCGGGGACGAGCATCTTGGCCATCATGATCGTGCCGGGCGCCGTCATGATGACCGCGGTCAGCAGATGTTTGGCCTCGATGCCGAACAGGATGTAGGCCGCCATGATGCCGCCCGAGATGTGCGCCATGCCCGACGTCATCACCGTCATCAGCTCGGACTGCGTCATCTCCGGCAGGTACGGACGAATCGTCAGCGGCGCTTCCGTTTGTCCCATGAAAATGCTGGCGGCGACGTTCAGCGACTCCGCGCCGCTGCATTTCATGACGCGGTGCATGACGACCGCCATCAAGCGCACGACGAACTGCATCACGCCGTAGTAGTAGAGAATCGCGAACAGCGCCGCGATGAAGATGATCGTCGGCAGCACCTGGAACGCGAAGATCACCGCGTAGTTGCCGCCTTCGGGCCCGAGCGCGCCGGTCATCGCGCGTCCCCAGACCGTGCTGTTACCGAGCGGGCCGAACACGAACGCGGCGCCGACCCCGGCGAACCCGAGCAGTTTATTGATGCCTGCGCCCAGCGTTTCGAAGACGCGCTGTCCGGCGATCGTCTTCAACACGATCAGCGCGAAGAGGACCTGCAGGCTCAGTCCCCAGGCGACCGTGGACCAGTTGATGGCGCGCCGGTTGTTGGAACACGCCACCGCGATCGTCAGGATCACGACGGCGCCAAACAACGGTTGCAGCACTCCGAGCATCAATGCACCTCGCCGAGAATGAGACGGCGTGCCGGAGGAGGCGCGTCGCCGACGGTGATCGCCTGATTCAGCAGCGCGCGCGCCCGTTCGAGCCGCTCGCGATCGCGATAGGAGATTTCGAAGATCGGATCGCCGCGGCGGACCGCCGCGCCGGGCTTCGCCAGCACCATGATGCCGACGCCGAAGTCGACCGCGTCTTCGACCCGATCGCGCCCCGCCCCGAGCTGGACCGATGCACGACCCACCAGTTCGGCGTCGACGCGCGTCAGGAACCCGTCGCGCGGTGCGACGATGATCTCCTGCGTATCGACGTGCGGCAGGCGCGCCAGATCGTCGACGACGCGCGGATCGCCACCTTGGGTGTCGATGATCTGGCCGAACCGTTCAAGCGCCTTGCCGGAGCTGATCGCCTGTTGCGCCAGCCGCCCGGCATCCTCG
>JAYVMG010000236.1:0-4058 GCA_043759095.1 Acidobacteriota bacterium
GCATCGCTCGTCGATCGACGTGCGGGCGGCATCGCTAACAACACCCTCACGAGCGCGGTGCAGGCGCGCGGGTGGCGCACAGGACACACCGAGGGATCGGTCGAGGCGCTGACCGCGCGGGTGCGTGGCGGCGAGCCCGTCATCGTGTTGCTGCCCGACCGTGGCTTCCTCTATCACTACGTCGTCGTCATCGGCGCCAGCGCTGAGGCGGTCGTCGTTCACGATCCGGCGTGGGGACCATCGCGGACGATTTTATTGCCCGCGTTCGAACACGCATGGAAGGCGGCGGATTCGTGGTCGTTGGTCATCCTCCCTCCGGCTTCACGCGATACGGCGCCTCCCAAGCCGGAGGCCATTGTGTCCGACACAACGACGGATTCCTGGGCGCTGGCCGAATTGAGCGGTGTGCGATTCGCCGAGCGTCGTTGGAGCGACGCCGCCGCTCTGGCGCGCGACGCGCTCACCCTTGATCGGCGGGATTCTTACGCCCTAGACGTCCTCGGTTCGAGCCTGTTCATGCAGGACGAGGCCGTCGGGGCGCTGCGTGCCTGGAATCAAATCGACAAACCGCGCGTGAACCGCGTACGGATCAACGGTCTGCATCGCACGCGCTATCAGACCGCCGCCGAGGTGATGGCCATTCAACCGAACATGCTGCTGACCGCCGACATGTTTGAGCGCGCGCGGCGAAGATTGAACGAGCTCCCCGATCAGACCGCGACGCGGCTGACGGTACGGCCCGAGACTGACGGCTTTGCCATCGTGGACGTCGGTGTCGTTGAACTCGCGCCGGTTCCCCGTGGCGCTGTGGAATGGATCGGTGCGGTCGCGCGCACGGCCGCCAACCGCGAAATCGCAATCGCGGTGCCTGGCGCCAGCGGACAGGGTGAGGTGTGGTCCGCGAGCTGGCGCTGGTGGAGCCATCGTCCGGGCGTCGGCATCGGCTTCGCCGCACCACGCGTGCGAGGACTGCCCGGCGTCTGGCGATTCGAAGGCTCGTGGCAGTCAGACACGTACGGCACCGTCGATGCGACGCGCCTGGTGGAGACGAGAACCCGCGGCGCCTTGACGATCAGTGACTGGCTATCGGGCCACGTGCGCTACTCGATCAGCACCGGGTTGGACGCGTGGAGCGCTGGCCGCAAGGCGGCATCACTCGGTGGCGCGCTCGAGCGCGTCCAGTTTGAGGACAGGCTGTCGCTGTCGATCGACGCCACACAGTGGGCGCCGCTGACCGGCGGCGCATCGTTCGGCGCGATTGGCGCGCATGCCGTTGCGCGGTCGTCGACGAACACCAGAGGGTGGGTGACGCGCGGATCGGCGGGCGTGGAACGCGTCAGCGATGCGGCGCCGTTCAGTGTGTGGCCAGGCGCCGGTGAGGGTCAGGTGCGCGCGCCGCTGTTGCGGGCGCACCCGCTGTTGAGCGACGGCGTCGTCGATCTGACGCCGGCGTCTGCCTTCGGCCGGACGCTGACCTTCGGCAGTGTGGAAGTGCAGCGCTGGCTCCCGCGACCGTCGCTGGTGCGTCTCGGAATCGCCGCGTTCGTCGACGCCGCGCGCGCGGCGCGGCAGGCGTCGGATGACGGCGCTCGCCTTCAGATCGATCCGGGCGTCGGCGTGCGCATCAAGATCCCTGGAACGCCTGGCGTGCTGCGCGCTGATGTCGCACGCGGCGTGCGCGACGGCAAGAACGCGCTGACGTTTGGGTGGCTCTTCTAGATAGCGGATGAGCTCGCGGAAATGAATTCGTCGCGGGTATCCTGTGAGTGCGGCTTGGAGGTTGAACGATGAGCGCACTCAACATGGCTCGCAGGCGCATGCTCGGCATCATGATCGTTGCGCTGGTTCTCGGACCTCGCGGCGCGCGCGCGCAAACAGAGCCGGACGTCTCGCGTCCCTGGTCGTGTCTCACCGCATCGATGGCCGAGCAATCCATCTTCCGGCCGGCCTCACGGCCGTTCGTGTGCGGCGAGTCGACGCCCCCCGTGACGCTTCGAATGGGGTCACGCATCCGGACGCGCGATGCCGCACCGCTTGCGGCGCCCGCTGCGCCGACTGCGCTGGTTGCCGCGGTATCCGGTACGACTGTCGTGCTGACGTGGACCCCACCCGCTGCCGGCGATCCCCCCGCGTCGTACGTGCTCGAAGCCGGTTCGGCGAGCGGACTCGCCAACCAGGCCAACTCCGACACCGGCTCGTCCACGCCAGCGCTGGCGGCCACTGCCGTCGGGGCCGGAACCTATTTCGTACGCGTGCGCGCGAGAAATACGAGCGGCACGAGCGCGCCCTCGAACGAAATCGTCGTCACCGTGGCTGGGCCGTGCGCGACGGTGGCCGGCCCACCGACAGGACTTGGCGCGACCGTCAACGGCGGAAACGTGACGTTGAGCTGGCTCGCACCCAACGGCGGCTGCGCGGCCGGGTCCTATCAAATTGAAGCAGGTTCTGCGGCCGGCCTCAGCAATCTGGCGTCGTTTCAGACCGGCAACACGGCCACCTCATTCTTTGCGTTCAACGTCGGTGCGGGCGCGTATTTCGTCCGCATCAAGTCGGTGAATGCAGGCGGCGCCAGCGGTCCGTCCAATGAAATCCAGTTCAGCGTCGGTGGATGCGCGGGTGCGCCGTCTGCGCCAGGCGGGCTCTCGGCGCAGGTGACCGGGAGCACGGTGGTCCTGTCCTGGGCAGCGGCGAGCGGCTCGCCGACCAGTTACGTGCTCGAAGCCGGATCCTCGTCCCTTGCCACCGATATCGTCGTCAGCGACACGGGCAGCACCGCGACGACGCTGACGGCGAATGCCGGGCCGGGCACGTACTACGTGCGCGTGCGCGCCAAGAACGCCTGCGGTCAAAGCACGGTGTCGAACGAGATCATTGTTGTGATCGGCAACGGCGGCGGGACGTGCGCGACGATCTCACCATCGAGCCAGACGTTCGGGAACGCGGCGGCGCTGGGCAGCATCGCCGTGACGGCGCCGGCGTCCTGCGCATGGACGGCCGTCAGCAATGCGGTGTTCATCACAATTACCGCCGGTGCGAGCGGTACAGGTGCGGGCACGGTGAACTACAGCGTGGCCGCCAACAACACCGGAAGTACGCGGACAGGAACCGTAACGATCGCGAACCAGACGTTCACGGTCACACAACAGGTGTGCGCGTTCACTGTCTCACCGCCGACGATGCTGGTGGCTGACGCCGGCGGAATCTTCACGATCACGATGACCACGGGCAGTGCGTGCACGTGGAACGCGACCAGCAATGCGGGCTTCATCGCGGTCACCTCCCCGTCGCTCTCGTCAGGATCGATGCCGGTGACGATCAACGTGTCCGCGAATGCGGGCGCAGGCCGCGGCGGCACGCTGACGATCGCCGGCCAGACAGTCACCGTCGTCCAGACGGGGCCGTCAGGCTTCGCGAGCTGTGGCGCCTCGATCGTGCGATGCACCGTCGGCTCAGGGCCGGGCTGCTTCGATCAGACGTTCACCGCAACGGGCGGAACAGCCGAACTGAATCTGTGGGCGCCAGTCACGTGCGCCTGGATGGCGAGTTCGACCGTGCCCTGGGCGGCGGTGTATCCAACGTCGGCCGCGAATCAGCCGTTTGGCCTGGGCGGCGGACACTTCGGTTTCAGCATTGATCAGAATTTGACGGGGACTCAGCGCGTCGGAACGATCATTGGCGGTGGCGGGACGTTCACCGTCACGCAGACCGCCTGCTCGTTCGCCGTATCGCCATCAACCGCGACCGTCGCCGCCGGCGGCGCAACGGGCGCCATCAGTGTCACCACCTCGTGCACCGATGCGTGGACGGCGACGAGCAACGCGTCGTTCATCACGATCGCCGGCGGCAGCAGCGGGTCAGGAAACGGCTCCGTGACGATTGCGATCGCGCCGAACTCAGGTCCGGCGCGATCCGGCACGCTGACGATCGCGGGCCAGACGGTCACCATCACGCAGCAAGCGCCCTAGAGCGGCTGGATGGAGCCGTCGGCCGTAACGACCCTACTTGCTCCACGGCGGAACGATCTTGTTCATGCGCGCGTAGGCGATCATCTGGCCGAG